>CAKZPJ010000591.1 GCA_937138955.1 uncultured Flammeovirgaceae bacterium
GCTTTTTTAACCGCCCGATGGAAATATCTACTGATGGCTAATTACGCAATAAACCCATCAGTATTAAAACCTTATGTTCCGCAAGCTACTGAATTGGATTACTTTCAAGGAAAAACCTACGTAAGCATTGTTGGTTTTCGGTTTTTAGATACCAAAGTGCTGGGCATTCCGGTGCCGTTTCACCGGGATTTCACCGAGGTAAATCTGCGCTTCTACGTGCGCTACCGCAGTTCAGAAGGTTGGCGACGAGGCACCTCGTTTATCAGTGAGATTGTACCCAAACCCGCTATCGCCTGGATTGCTAATTTAGTGTACCGTGAACACTACGCATACGCTCCCACTCAATACTGGATTGATCATCAGGAAGATGAGCTAAGTATTGAGTACCAGTGGGAAAAAGGGGTCAATCGCGGCTCAAACCACAATTTCATTATGGCTACGGCTCAACCGCAAGCTCAGCCGTTAGTAGCAGGTTCTATTGAAGAATTTATTGCCCAGCACTACTGGGGCTACAATGCTTACAGCGAAAAAACGACCTTGGAATACGGAGTAGAGCATCCGGCCTGGTCATATTTTCAAGTCACTAGTTTCGAGGCAAATTACCATACCCAAGCGTTGTACGGTTCAGCCTTTGTTCCTTATCTTGAGCGTGAACCTGACTCAGTTTTTATCGCTGATGGTTCCGATATAATAGTTCGGCAGGGTAGTAAAATACGGTTATAAGATTACATAAGAAGCTAAGCTTCTAAGCTTGATTTCCTGCCTAGTGCAGCACGTATAATTACGAACTTTAAGAAAACTGATGACTCACCAGTAATTAAAGAATACGAAACGTGAACCCGAAAAAGATTCTAATTATAAATGGTCATCCTGACCAAGAAAGCTTCAATTACGGAATTTCAGAAGCATATAAAACGGGGGCAGAAAGCTCCGGTGCAGAAGTTAAAGAAATTAGAGTCAGAGAACTGGAATTTAACCCCAACCTACAGTATGGCTACCGAAAGCGTACTGAACTTGAGCCTGATTTATTGCGGGCTCAAGAATTAATAACGTGGGCTAACCACTTGGTCTGGGTATATCCAGTTTGGTGGGGGTCGGTACCGGCCATCATGAAAGGGTTTATTGATCGGGTTTTTCTTCCCGGATTTGCTTTTAAAAAAAGAGAAGGTTCAGTTTGGTGGAATAAATTTTTGACTGGAAAAACTGCAAGGTTAATTTGTACCTTGGACCAACCCGCTTGGTACTACAGAATAGTGTACCGAAGTCCTAGCCACTACGCCATGAAAAAATTGACCATGCAATTTGTAGGAGTAAAGAAAGTAAGGATTACTACCATTGGGCCAATACGGTTGTCTAAAGATGCGTTCAGAAGTAAGTGGCTACGAAAGATAGAAGCGTTAGGCAAGCGAAATAAGTAGTGGGTTACTAATATCTCTGCGTCTTAAGGAATCAATCATAAATCAATGAAAGCACAGAAAACAGTAGCCCTAGTAGCTCACGACAATAAGAAGCCAGATTTACTCGACTGGGTCCGAGAGCATATAGATTTGATGGTAAACTATCAACTGTACGCAACTGGTACAACGGGTAGTTTTTTGGAAAAAGGAACGAAAGATGTAGGTAGTCTTCAGATACAAAAGTTATTGAGTGGGCCACTCGGGGGTGATCAGCAGATTCGAGCCAAAATTGCTGAGGGTGAGATTGACTTTCTAGTCTTCTTCTGGGACCCTTTGGAGCCGCAACCTCATGACCCCGATGTGAAAGCTTTGCTTCGCATTGCCGTCACCTGGGATATTCCTTTTGCCTGTAATCGGGCGTCAGCTAACTTTTTATTCTCTTCCGCTCAACAAGCTGATGATTACCAACGACAAGATCCTGACTTTACCGACTATCTCCAGCGATCGGTACACCGTAAAGCATAAAAAAACCCAGTCTAGCTGGGGTCTTAGCATTAAACTATATAGTAAATTGATTTTTTAGACGTTCATCAAAGATTCGCGACGGCGCATCTTTCCAGCCGGTATACCGAACATCATTTTGAAGCGGCGGCAGAAATAAGCAGTATCTTTATAACCCACTTCTTTACCAATTTCGCGGATACTCTTCTTGGTAGTGCGTAGTAGGTTAACCGCATGTTCCATTCGCTGGTATTCAATATAATCCTGAGGATTGATACCGGTTAGCATTTTGAAGTACTGCCCTACGTAATCTTCCGAGACGTTCGCTACGTTTGCTAGTACTTTGTTAGAAAGGTCGCCGCCAATATTGTTCTTGATATAAGCAAAAATATCAATCAACCGAGGATCTTTGAAGTAGGTACTGTTTGTAGCTAGTTGCTCTACAAACATTCGGGTTTCCAGAATATGACGGACAATCTCAATTACCAACCGTTCGGTGCTAATTTTAATAATTCGGTCTTTTCCTGGAGTCTCCGAGTTATTTTCGCCCGTTATATCCTTAATAATCTCTACAATTCTCGGATTACCCTTGATCTCAAAAGGAGGAATATCTAACGAAGCGAAGAAGTTAACCGAATCAAATACTTTAGCTTCAAAATTAATGAAGCTGAAGTTTTCGACTTCAAGCTTAGTAATATCTGTTGTTTCCAGAGACTGGAAATACAACTCCTTGTTATTGATGAAGTCATCGTTTGATAAACTTACCGGATCGCCTGAGCCATAGGTTATAGACATCATTTTTCCACCGGGAATGAAGAGAATGCTTTCATCTGATACTACATCCTCATCTTCTCCGTAGTGAATCTCACCCCGGTTTAGAATAATGATGGAATTCTCGACATCGTAATAATTCTGAATCTTGACAGGTTGTAAGATTCTGATGTTTTTGGATTTGATAAATCGAACGTTGAGCGATTCAATTATCTTATTATAGTCTTCCATTCGTCTAAATCACTAATTTGTGTAGAATATATGCGTTTCTTTGGTAGATTTAAGATAATCAAAATTACAAAACTTATGTAACTTTACAAATATTTTTTGGATTCTTATTCAAGAAAATGCAAATTTCTTCGCTTTTCATCAGAAAACTTACATATAACTTACTTATTGTATTAGTTCTCGAGATATTACAATTCTCTGAATTTCGGAAGTTCCTTCGTATATCTGGGTAATTTTGGCATCGCGCATCAGTCGCTCTACATGATATTCCTTCACATAGCCATATCCTCCGTGTACCTGCACAGCCTCAGTAGTTACATCCATCGCCACTTGGGAGGCAAACAATTTAGCCATAGCACTTTGCTTGGAATAGGGAAGGCTTTGATCCTTCAAGTCTGCTGCCTGTAGGCATAACAAACGAGCGGCTTCAATTTGAGTAGCCATATCGGCTAACTTAAATTGAATGCCTTGGTGCTGGACCAATTCTTCGCCAAAGGCTTTGCGCTCTTGAGCGTACTGTAGAGCAAGCTCAAAAGCCCCCGAAGCAATACCCAGAGCCTGGGCAGCAATACCAATTCGTCCGCCGTTCAGTACCGACATAGCAAATTTAAACCCGAATCCGTCTTCACCAATTCGGTTATCTTTAGGCACTTTCACATCGGTAAACATTAAAGAATGCGTATCCGAAGCCCGAATGCCCATTTTATTTTCCTTTTTGCCCACCACAAAGCCTTCTGACTCACGGTCAACCAAAAGCGCATTAATACCTTTATAGCCTTTCTCGGGATCAGTTTGAGCAATGACGATGTAGACAGAAGAACTATCGCCGTTGGTTATCCAGTTTTTGGTACCGTTTAATAAGTAGTGATCGCCTTTATCAATAGCCGTGGTTTTCTGAGAGGTAGCATCGGAACCAGCTTCAGGTTCTGATAGACAGAAAGCGCCGATAATTTCTCCAGTAGCTAAATGGCCGAGGTATTTCTCCTTTTGCGCTTCAGTACCGTATTGCTCAATACCCCAACAAACCAGTGAATTGTTAACCGACATACAAACCGAAGCTGAAGCGTCAATTTTAGAGATCTCTTCCATTGCTAGCACGTAGGATTTAGTATCCATACCCCCACCACCGTACTTCGGGTCTACCATCATTCCCATAAATCCTAGTTCGCCCATCTGCTTAATCTGCTCCTTCGGAAACTGCTGTTTTTCGTCCCGCTCAATAACACCCGGCAACAATTCTTTTTGGGCAAATTCCCGGGCTGCTTCCTGCACCGCTAAATGCTCTTCAGTTAATGTAAAGTTCATATCTTTATTATTATTAGACTATTGTCCACAGACAACAGTTTATAGCCTATCTTCATTATAATGCTGTTAATCCTTCTGCTCGTCGCCTTGAATTCCCTACTAGAAATTTGCTTACGTTTTAGATAATGATCA
>CAKZPJ010000592.1 GCA_937138955.1 uncultured Flammeovirgaceae bacterium
GACTACGCTAGGAATTATACTGGATGTGATCAAAAAGAAGCGTGGCGAATACCGCTGGTTTGGCGACTTGCCCTCGGCCGAAAGCCGTAAGAAGATCGGAGCCATTCTGGAAACGCCGGTGTTTTATCCGTACCTTTCGGCGGTAGACAATCTCAAAATTATTGCGCTAATTAAGGGAGCGAATGAAAGTCGGATTGATGCCGTACTAGAAACCGTTGATTTGCACGAACGTAGGCACGATGCATTTAAAGGGTACTCACTCGGAATGAAGCAGCGGTTAGCCATTGCTTCGGCTTTGCTGGCTGACCCAGAAGTGATGATTCTGGACGAACCCACCAATGGTCTTGACCCGCAGGGTATTGCCGAAATTCGCCAACTCATTATTCAAATCGCCCAGCAGGGGAAAACGATTATTTTGGCTAGTCACTTGCTGGATGAAGTGCAAAAGGTTTGCTCTCACTTTGCGGTGCTGAAGAAAGGAAAGCTGATTTACTCCGGCAGTGTAGATGAAGCCCTCACCGGAACCGATACGGTAGAAGTAGCCGCCGATGATATGAACTTACTGGAAGAAACCATCCAGCAATTCACCCACACTGAATCTGTTCGTCCGGAAAAGCAGTTTCTACGAGTACGATTAACCAACAATCAGAATAGTGTTGATCTTAATCGATTTTTGATTGAAAGAGGAATTATTGTCTCGCATCTTTCGCAGCGTACCAATAGTCTAGAGCAGCAGTTTCTGCAAATTCTAGCAACTGACCCAACTTCAACCAATAACTCCCCCCTCGCCAACCAAACCGCTTCGAACCATGCCTAGACTAATTGCCATTGAATGGTTAAAGCTCAAAAGCTATCGCCCGTTTTGGATACTGATGATACTGTATTTTGTAGTACTCGGACTAGTGCTAAGTGGAGTAGGTTTCTTTCTGGAATACTTAGCTAGTGTCAACGGGGCTGAGCTTAATGGAATAGATCCGTCTATGGTGCCCTTCTACGATTTTGCCGACATCTGGCAGAACCTAACGTACATGGCTACCTTCCTAAAAATATTTTTAGGTTTCATCGTAGTGATTTCTATCACCAATGAATACAGCTACAAAACCGTTCGTCAGCACGTTATAGATGGTCTCACCCGCTGGGAGTTTTTAGCTAGTAAGCTGTTAATTATCCTGACGATTACGGTAGTAAATACGCTATTCGTATTTATCTTAGGATTGATTCTGGGGTTGATCTATTCTCCGGTTAAGGGGATGGATGTTATTTTTACTAACGCTGATTTTCTGTTCGCCTATTTTCTGGATGTAGGAGTATTTTTAACCTTTGCCTTGCTAGTTGGAATGCTCATCAAACGTACTGGATTTGCTATTGTGCTACTAGCGTTGTACACCTTTTTTCTGGAACCTATCAGTGCGCTAATTCTATCTGAAGTATACAGTCAGTATACCTTTCATCAATACTTTCCTATTCGGGCAATTAACAACCTGATTCCGGTGCCCTTTGGTAAGTACGTATTTCAGGAGGTACAAGATTACGTAGCATTTGGCGATGTTGCCTTAGTGATTGCCTACGCCGGATTATTTATTTTTCTAAGCTACCGTCTGCTAAAAGCTCGAGATATTAGTGGATGAAATTTTTACTTCTAAGATATGGTGGATATATCAGATATAACTATTTGTATCCGATGGATTACCAAATGATTGTTAAAAGGTTATCTTTGCTATAAATAGTTCAACGTATTGATTATGAACACTTTGAGCGAAAGATATATAAACCCATTAACTGACTTTGGATTTAAAAAGTTGTTTGGCACTGAGCCTAATAAAGTTCTCCTAATCGATTTTCTGAATCAGATACTTCCTGATAGACATAAAATAAAAGACTTAAATTACTCTAAAAATGAGCAGGTAGGGCTGAATGAGTTAGATAGAAAAGCAATTTTTGATTTGTACTGCGTAGGAGAATCTGGCGAGCGTTTCATTGTAGAACTGCAAAAAGCTAAACAGAACTTTTTCAAAGACCGAAGCATTTACTATGCGTCTTTTCCTATTCAAGAACAGGCAAAAAAGGGAGACTGGGACTACCGTTTGTTCCCAGTATATACTGTGGGAATTCTCGATTTTGTGTTTGATGACCATAAATCGGAGGACGGATTACTACATATTATTGAGTTGAAGAATCAACAGTGTGAAGTTTTTTTTGATAAACTGAAGTTCATTTACATAGAACTACCGAAATTTCATAAACAGGAAGACGAGTTAGAATCTCAATTTGACAAATGGCTATACGTTTTTCGCCACTTATCGAGACTACAAAATCGCCCTAAGCAGCTACAAAATAAAATATTCAAGAGACTCTTTGAGGCAGCAGAAATAGCAAAATTCTCTTCCGGGGAAAGAGAAGCTTACGAAGAGAGCTTAAAGTACTATCGGGATTTAAAAAATGTGGTTAATACTTCTCGCTGGGAGGGTATCAAAGAGGTCGCCAAGAATATGAAAGAAAAAGGAATGGCTACCTCTGACATTTCTGCACTATCAGGGCTAAATTTAGAAGAGATCGCCAAACTATGAATAAGGTTGGTATACATTTGTACTATACATTAAACATAGTTGAAGCCATACTTCACTAAAGAAGTACGGCTTTCACTTTATACTTAAATCAAAAATTATTTACCCATCTGAGCTGTTCGATCTTCACCGGCTCGGCGTCCGTATTCGGAGAATACTAAGGTTACCGCGTTTTTAAGAGTTTCTTCACGGTTCTTCATTTCCACTTCCAATACGCTAGGAGCGTAGCCCTGCCATATCAATTGTTTCTTTTCTCGATCAATCAGATCAATTACCAGATCACCCTCTTTAGCTTGGTCAATGTTGCTATTGAACGAAGAACCACCCATCCACCACAAGCCACCGTAGAAGCCTGGGTTATAATTCTGTGAACCGCTAATCCGATTCTCAACCATTACTTGCGAGTTCACCAATAGATCAGGATTCTCACTAGAAAGTGTGTAGCCTCGTCCCTCCATTTCTCGTTGTACGGCTTCTTTTAAGCGTTTTTTTATCAGCGTATTGTAGAACAGAGGTTCATTCCCTTCGGTTTCGCTGTGTTCTTGCTGAAATTCGTCCGCCCAGTAGAAAGTAGTATAATTGCTAAAGTCAGCGTCTCGATCGTAATCAGTCAGCACTGAATATGAAGTAGTACAACGAACCAGCAAAAAACTGATTGCTACTATTCCTAATATCTGTATCGTTTTCATAACTATTCGGTTAAGTGAAAAAAAAATATGCAACTTCTAGCTGCTATTCTGTCTATTTTAAACGTACAGCAGAAGCATAAACGTATCTAAAAATCTAGTTAGAAGTAAAAATTCCTTTAGAAGGACTCTAACGTATTTGCTGTTAAAGCATTGATAGTTATGTTATTGCAACAATAAAAAGTAGAAAATGTTGAGGGCAATAAGCAAAAGCCCCAAATCATCTCGTGTTTTGCTCACGTAATACGTTGTTAGACTTGGTTCTCAAGGGGTGCTTCCGACTTTTCGGAATAACGAGGATAATGCACCATTTTCTGGTAGGTCTTCAGCAACGTTTGGGGTGAGAAGCCGAGGCGATACATCAGAAATATAATACTGTTGGCAACGTTTACTCTGAAGTAACTATTGTCTTGGTACTTACGGGCTGAAATTAGCGTGGAATCAGGCATCACCACGAACTTCCTCATCTTCTGCGACCGACGAATAAAGTCAAAATCTTCCATTACTACGTAGTACTCATCGTAGCCGTTAAGCTGCTCGAAATGGTCGCGCGTAACAAATAGCGTTTGGTCACCTCCCCGACAGGAAACCCAGTTGAAGCGCGTTAGAAAACCATTGAGTTTCAGAAAAGGATGCTCGTCTTCAAACTGGCTGCGGTAACTACCACTGGTATAGCCTTGCTGTACGCAGTTACCAATATCGCTCAGATAATTAGCCGGAGGATACGTATCGGCATGGACGAAATACAGCACGTTGCCTTGGGATTGGCTAACAGCATAGTTCATCTGAGCGGCTCGTCCCTTCCGGGGGGAATGTAACACACAAGCTCCAGTAGCCATTGCTTGGGCGATGGTACTGTCGGTGCTACCACCGTCGCAAACAATAACCTCGGCTAACGTTGCATTGCAGTTCTTTAACAAGTAGGTCACCAACTTACCTATTTTTTCTTCTTCGTTGTATGTCGGGATAATGACACTTATCTTCATAGTCAGTACACTTCACAGTCCTTGTCCGCGTTTCCAATTACTATCGTAAATCTGTTTCTTTTAAAAGTACGTAATAGTAACCACTAACGGATTTTCTCTACTACTTCAAATACTAAATTCATGAAAATGTTCACTAATATTTTTTTACTATTTTCGGCGTCTTTGCTGCTCATGTGCTCTTCTGCCAAAAAAGGTCAGCTGGCTCCCCACAAAAAACCATATCCTAACGTGACTCTTTCTAAGGAATTAGTAAGTGCCGCACGCGATGGAAAAGATGCCGCTAAGATTATGGACAAGCTAGCGACCGTCTCGGTAGAAGAGTTATCGGCTGAACTAGATTCTGATGAAGCGAAAAAAGCCTTCTGGATTAATGTGTACAATGGTTCAGTACAGCACATTCTGATAAAACAACCGGAGCTATTTGAAGATCGGGGAGCCTTTTTTAAGAAAGATCAGATCACGATAGCGGGCGAACTGTTAAGTCTGGATAAAATTGAACACGGTATTATCCGCGGCTCAAAAATTAAGTGGCTATTGGGACTAGTATCCGATCCCTTCGCTGACAAATACGAGCGTACTTTCCGAACTGATATTGCTGATGGGCGGATACATTTTGCGTTGAACTGCGGAGCAAAAAGCTGCCCCTACATTGCGATCTACGACGCCCCCTACATGGATGAGCAACTGGATGAGATTTCTCAACAGTTTCTGAATCGCACTAGCACTTACGAGCCGGAAAACGGGAAGGTAAATGTAACTTCGCTGTTCAGTTGGTTCCGCGGTGACTTTGGTGGTAAAAACGGTATCCGCGATTTTCTGCGGAAATACGAAGTAATTCCCCAAGAAGCTGATCCATCTTTATCCTTCAAAGACTACGACTGGACCCTAGAATTAGGAAACTACACTGAGTTAAGTGCGGGAAAAACGGCAGCAAGATAGTAGGGTCAGTCTACAGGTACTCGTAGTCCCCTTCATATACTTGTATCGTAACTTCTGCAACCACCTCTTGGTATATGGATTATCTATTAGAAAAGATATCTGATCAACTACCTGTTCTTTTAACTGCTCCGATAAGCGTTTATCTTATCCTCAAATATGTCAGCTTCCGTGCCAAGGATTCTCAACTATTTGGTTTACGTAAAATGATTGTCAAAATAAGAATGGCCATTATTATTAAAAATATTATCTCAATCTGGGTGAATATATCAATAGCCTCTACTGCCTCATTACTAGCTATCATTTGTCTTTTCCCCTCATTTAGCTGAACCTTTGACAGTTCATAAAGACCATTGACAATTTTATCTAGGCTATTCACCATGTTGTCGTTAACCTTTAAACCTGAACTAACGAACTCACTTTCTGAACTCATTAATCTATTTAGATTTCTCTTTAAGTCATTAAATAACTTTTGTTCCTCACTGGTTAGTTTAGTCCGTTCATACCTCCTTAACAGATCTTGCATTTCGCGATTAACTTCGCCATTCTTCTGCTGGAAAAATGAAGAATCAGATACTGCTATCGCAATCTCTTTTTTGTGAATCAACAACGACATTTCAAAGATGAGATCATTAGCCACGATTCTATCTTCATAAATTGTTATAACGGAGTTTCTTAGTCGGTCAAAGTTACCTTGATCTATGAGGCTAGTGGTTAGCACAATGACGAAGACTAACAGAATACCGGCTATCCATTTAATTTTGTTCAGTAGATTCATTTGAATTCACTTTTTTTAAAACATAAGTCTCCCGAAAGGTACGATATATAATTTGAGCAACCCTTACCTTATTCTTAGAAGCTGTTTCAGTTAGTTTTTTCGGGCTACAACCGCTTGGCGGTCCGAATCGTTACTTTTTCAGTCCGTAGCGCTGCTACGCTCTTCAAAAGTGCCTTGTTTCGCTCCAAAATCCGCTGTTTTCGCTATCGAACTAATAACTGAAACAGCTTCTTAGATTTCTTATGTATAGATAACCCTGTTCGGGCTAGATTTATCCACTTTACTGTTGCCACGATTTAGCGACTCTTCTAAACTCATCATGGGTTTTTGTCTCGCCTATACCTAACTGTTGAAGCTCTTCTTCTACTTTCTCAATAAAACTAAAAAAGGGAAACTGTTTTCAGCTTCCCTTTTCTTATTGAATCACTTAAATATGATTTAGCTTAAGTCAAAGCGGTCTAGATTCATCACCTTCGTCCAGGCAGCCACAAAATCCTGCACAAACTTTTCTTTGGAATCTTCGCAAGCGTAGACCTCAGCGATAGACCGTAGCTCAGAGTTTGACCCGAAGATCAAATCAGCTCGGGTGCCTACCCATTTAAAATCTCCGTTGGCTCGGTCGCTGCCCTCAAATACATCTTGGGCATCGGAGTTCGCCTTCCACGTGGTTCGCAGATCGAGCACATTCACAAAGAAGTCATTGGTAAGTGTCTCAGGATTATCAGTGAAAACACCGTGTTGAGAATGATTGTAGTTGGCCTTTAAAACTCGCATTCCGCCTACTAGCACGGCCATTTCTGGGGCGGTTAACGTCATCAATTGGGCTCGATCTACTAGCATTTCTTCAGCGGAGGCTGATACACTATCTTGCTTTCTGAAGTAGTTACGGAAGCCATCGGCGTTCGGTTCCAACGGAGCGAATGCTTCAGCATCGGTCTGCTCCTGCGAAGCATCGGTACGTCCCGCAGTAAACGGCACGGTTACCTCGTGTCCGGCATCCTTCGCGGCTTTTTCAATTGCAGCACTTCCGGCTAAAACAATTAAGTCGGCCATTGAGATTTCCTTACCAGACTGCGCCCCATTAAATTCCTGCTGAATACCTTCTAGTTTCTCTAGTACAGTAGCTAACTGAGTGGGATTGTTTACTTCCCAGTCTCTTTGAGGAGCAAGGCGAATACGCGCTCCGTTAGCACCGCCACGTTTGTCTGAGTTACGGAAAGAAGAGGCTGATGCCCAGGCGGTAGATACTAGTTGAGATACTGACAGACCAGAATCTAGTACTTTGCTCTTTAGCTCAGCAACATCCTGATCGTTCACCAATTCGTGCGACGCAGCAGGAATTGGGTCTTGCCAAATCAGATCTTCCGCCGGTACTTCTGAACCAAGGTAACGAGATTTGGGACCCATATCGCGGTGGGTCAGTTTAAACCACGCTCGAGCAAAGGCATCAGCAAACTCATCGGGTTTTTCGTAGAAGCGTCGCGAAATTTTTTCGTAAGCTGGATCTTCTCGCAAAGCAATATCAGTCGTCAGCATGAAAGGAGCGTGACTTTTTGAAGAATCGTGTGCATCAGGTACAGAACCAGCTCCCGCACCACTTTTTGGTTGCCATTGGTTAGCTCCCGCTGGGCTTTTAGTTAATTCCCAATCGTACTTAAATAAATTATCAAAGTACAGGTTGCTCCATTCGGTGGGCTTTTGCGTCCAGGCTCCTTCTAAGCCACTGGTAATTGTATCGGCAGAGTGACCGCTACCAAACGTATTTTTCCAGCCCAGTCCCATTTCCTCTATGCCAGCTCCTTCCGGTTCGGCTCCTACGTACTCTACTGGGTCGGCAGCACCATGGGTTTTACCAAAGGTATGTCCACCCGCAATCAGCGCAACAGTTTCTTCATCATTCATTGCCATGCGACCAAACGTCTCGCGAATGTCACGAGCAGCTCCAATTGGATCAGGGTTTCCGTTTGGGCCTTCGGGGTTCACGTAGATCAAGCCCATGTGCGAAGCTCCCAGCGGATTCTCCAGTTGGCTTTCTTCGGCAGTACCTCCGTTGTAGCGTTGTTTGTTACCTAGCCACTCACCTTCAGCTCCCCAGTAGATGTCTTCTTCTGGTTCCCAAACGTCTTCTCGTCCACCCCCGAAGCCAAACGTTTCAAAGCCCATTGACTCCAGCGCACAGTTACCGGCTAAGATCATTAGATCGGCCCATGAAAGTTTTTTGCCGTATTTCTGCTTGATAGGCCACAGCAGTAAGCGAGCTTTGTCTAGGTTAGCATTGTCAGGCCAACTGTTCAGGGGAGCAAAGCGTTGAGTTCCGGCACCACCACCGCCACGACCATCGGCAATACGATAGGTGCCCGCGCTATGCCACGCCATACGAATGAAGAACGGACCGTAGTGACCATAATCAGCGGGCCACCATTCTTGGGAGTCGGTCATTAGATCGTAAAGATCCTGCTTTACTGCAGACAGATCAAGGTTCTTAAATTCTTCAGCGTAGTTGAAATCTTCGCCCATTGGATCAGAAAGCGAAGAGTGCTGACGAAGAATGGTTAAATTGAGTTGGTTGGGCCACCAATCACGGTTAGAAGTACCGCTACCGGCGGTGAATTTGGTGGGACCGCCCATGAACGGGCACTTGCTCGATTCGTTTACATCCCAAACTTTGTTATTAGCATCTTCTGGAGTGTTACGATGTGGGTTATTTTCCATATAATTGAAAGGTTTTTGATTGTTTACCATAACAAATTTACCATAATCATTATTGATAAACGCTATAAATCTTATTGATAAAATCTATATAATTATAAACAAAGCCTATGAGTTAACCTGAGTGCTAAATACTATAAAATCAGCTTTGTATATTCATACTTAGCTTGACTCTTGCCTTGTATATTTCTAGTCAATATGGGATATAATTGTTATACCTGAATTGATTCAGGTGATTAGCTTCTGCTCCTGAATAGGATTCATACGATTAGTGCTATAGCAATAAGCATTTTAAACAGAATGTAACAATCCAACTAATCATAGCCGGAAAGAACTTCTGATAGGATCATGAATGAACTGCAAACGGATTACTAGTGCGGTAGCTTGTCCCGAAAGTATCCATAAACCCAAGTACCTAGGATTGCACTGAACAAGGGTACCAGAATAATGCTGAACCCGTTACCAACTAGCGCGAACAGCGGGCCGGGACAAGCTCCGGTTAATGCCCACCCCAATCCAAAGATAATTCCGCCTACTAAAGTACCTGTATGAAATTTCTTAGGTCTTAACACAATTTTTTCACCATCGGCTGACTTAAGGTTAAGCCAACGAATCAGAAAAACAGAGAGCATACCAACCATTACGGCTGAGCCAATCACGCCGTACATATGAAAAGCCTCGAAGCGAAACATTTCTTGAATACGAAACCAGGAGATTACTTCGGCCTTAGTCAGCACAAAGCCGAAGAAGACGCCAAGTAATAAGAATTTTATGTAATGGGAAAGTAGTGAGGTAAAGTCCGAAGTCTTTTCTGGACTTTCTTTTACAATAGAATGAGTCATTTTCTCTCGAGTTTAGAACAGTAGGGGAAGAATAAAGTACGTAGCAGTGAGTCCACCAATAAAGAATCCAACAACCGCTATTAGTGAAGGCCACTGTAGATAGGATAATCCCATAATGGCGTGGCCGGAAGTACAGCCTCCGGCGTAGCGAGTACCAAAACCTACCAAAAAACCACCGACGACCATAAATATTAGTCCTTGAACGGTAAATAAGTTGCTCCAAGAAAAAATATCAGTAGGTATAAAGCCATTGAATTCTTCTACACCCAGTGCTTTGAGTTGGGCGGTAGTTTCTCCGGTAACCTGTACTAGCTCGGTCATCGGCATAAAGAAGCTAGCTAGTACCCCACCCAACAAAATACCCGCCACAAAAACCAAGTTCCAGCGTTCGCTTCGCCAGTTATAGTGAAAGAACGGAATTTTCATAGGAGCGCAGGCTGCACACATATGCCTTAACGAAGAAGAGATGCCAAATTGCTTGTTGGCTAATAGCAGTAGTAGCGGAACCATCAGTCCGATAAGCGGCCCAGCTACATACCAAGGCCAGGGTTCGTATAGAAATGTTTTCATAATATTGTTAGCAGGAGTACAGCTCCTCTTCTTATTGAATCAAGTTGCTTAAAATTATTTTTATAAAGCGTTAATTACGTTCTTTAGTTTATCCTGAACCTCAGTAGCAATGCCCGCCAGTGATTCATTCTCTACTGCCTGCATAGAAGCTACTGGGTCAACCGCTGCCACTTCAACCGTCTGATTGTCTAGTTGCTGAACAACCACATTACAAGGTAACATCGCCCCAATTTTATCTTCGGCCTGTAGCGCCTCATAGGCAAAGGAGGGATTGCAAGCTCCTAAAATGAGATAAGGAGGCATGTCTTTATCGAGCTTCTTTTTCATAGTGGCCTGCACATTAATTTCGGTAAGTATTCCGAAACCCTCAGTTTTTAGTGCTTCAGTTACCTTGTTTACCGCATTAGCAAATGAAGTATTGTTTAGTTTTTTAGCGTGATAGTATTTCATGACTAATTAAATTAAATGTAGAATAGTTATTTACTAGAAGAAATATACAAATGACAATATGTTAATTTTTTCATATAAAAAGCTAAAATTTACTAGAGTACCGCTTGGCACTTATCCATGCAATCCAATACGCCGGTTACTTCTTTCATTTTCAGTTGGTAGTACACTTTTTTACCATCGCGCTCGCTCGACAAAATTCCTTTCAACTTCATGTTGGTGAGGTGGTGTGATACAAGCGACTGTTCTGAACCTAAAGCTTCGGTAAGCTCATTTACTATCATCTTCTCTCGTTTGGAAAGCAGATCTACGATGGCAATGCGAAGTGGATGGGCAATCGTCTTCAGAATGAAAGCGACTTTTTCCAACTTTTCGGAATTAATTGTGGGTAATGCTTGGGTCATACTCAACTCTACGTAATTATATGAAGATATGTTCATGTATTAGATAGTTTTTTGTATTTCTCAATTTGCAACCTATAATACTGGTAGCATTGACACTTATTGTAGTTAATAAACTTCGTTTGTGAAAGTGAGTAATAACAAAGGTGGTCATGCTACTAAAGAACTATATAAGAATTTTCAGTAATATTGTTATTTGTTACTTTTACTATATTCTTCGTGAATGACGAACAACTTACTAAAATGACTGACTATGAAACATATAGCGCAAGTGATTATAGATCGTCATCAGGAAATTTTGGAGTTGTGGGAAGCAACAGTGAAAAAGAGGATCATTGCGTCTCTCTACACGAATAACATCGTATTGCGTGACCATTTGCCGGATATGCTGAATGACATTACCGACATCTTACTCCGGTATGATAGCCTACCCGATATGACAAAGGCAGAAAGTTACCAGGAAATTGTGGCTAATAGTACCGATCATGGCCGACATAGGGCCACCTCGGAAGCCTACACCATTGATCAGCTCATCCACGAATACATCATTTTTCATCGTACCCTTACCGAAGTGCTGCGGACACATGGTGCCTATACTTCGGAGGTCGGTGATCTGTTAAAGTATGTGTTGGAAACCGCTATGTTACAATCTTGCTCCTCCTTTAACCTCTCTCTTCAGGAAATGCAGGAAAAACTGGTAGGTACCCTGGCGCATGATATTCGTAACCCTATAGGAGCCGCCTATGGGTTGCTGGAGATTATTGGGCGTGAGAAGGATCCGAAAAAGATTGACACATTGCGTCAAATGGCGCAGCGCAGTTTGAAAAAATCGCTGACATTAACGGAGGGGCTGTTGGATGCGGTGACTGTTAAGGCTGGGGAAGGCATGATGCTGATGTTTGCTGAAGGTGATTTAGTTAAAGAAGTAGAGACTGTCTATCAAGAAGCCTGTCATATTTATTCGCAGAAAATTAGGCTAGAATGTTCTACCAAAGAGATTAAAGGTATTGTAGATGGTACGGCAATTCGGCGGGTATTAGAAAATTTGTTAACCAATGCCATCAAATACGGTGACATAAACAGTCCTATCACTATCAGCTTAAAAGGAGAGGGCGATCAGGTTCGGCTGAGCGTTCACAATTACGGTAATCCTATTCCCCCCGAAAAACAGCAGTCCATTTTTAATTATCTAACGCACAGTAGCGGAGAAAAGGCAACTCCGCTACAAAGTTGGGGGATGGGCCTCACCTTGGTAAAAGTCATTGCGAAAGCACACGATGGACAGGTACTATTAACCAGTAGCGAGGAAGAAGGTACCCGCTTCACCATTGAGTTCAACAAAAACAATAAGCCTGGGAAAATCCGAACGCACGTGTTTGATAACGCTGGTAGCTAAACTGATGATTCTCAGTGTGAAGAATACTTTGAAGTACTTGTCAAGTTAACGTCCCCTTCCCTCCTCACAACTAAGAAGCTGTTATACATTCCACCAATAGGTAAGCTTCAGCACCAACGCTCGATTTCTGACTCCGAAGGGTTGGGGAAAGTAGTTATCGGTGTACACAATAAATAGATCGGAAGCCGGTTGGTAACGCCATTGAAAACGGGTATTCAAGTTAATATTATCAATTTGCTCGTTGTACTGCATAAAGGCGGTAAAAAATAATTTGTTGGTCATGGTAACGTCTACCCGGGGCCCTACCAACCAAAAAACGCTTTGATTCCAGGGCTCTGGCAAATTGATACGATTGTAACTCGAGCGAACAGACAGGCTCACGTAGGGCTGAAAGCGGTAACCTAATTCTCCGGTCACATTGAGGCGATCGCCATTGGCATAGTAACCTCCGTAACGGGTAGAAAAAGAATAGGTAAACAAACGATTGGGGGTAGATTCGTACTCAGTACCCCAAGCATTCCACTGATGGTCGGTACCGGTTGCCAACGTATCACCTAGCGCATTGGTAGGGTCAAATCCTCGGCGTAGTTGCACGTAATCGTGGGCTACCCAAGCCGTAAACTCGGAGCGGTTTTGGAAAGTAAGCTCGTAAGCCAGATAGCTTTGGTTCTCGGTCTGCCGAAACGATTCGTTAAAGAAGTAGGTAGAACTCAGAATGGGTCCGTGACTCACCACACTGCTGTTTTCGGGAAAGAACCGATACGCTATTTCGGGATTTATCTTAAAGTAAGAACGGCGGGGGACAAAACCTACCTCGGCAGTGTAGCCCCGGCCTACGTACTCGTGCTGCCAACTCAGTGTCCAGCGACGGCTATCGTACGCCAGATTAGCTGCGTGTACCATATTACGATCCGACTTTTCCGGACTCATTGAATGAAGGTAGAGCACCTTCCCCGTCCACAGATTGTTAGAAGAAGCGATATTGTACTCCACCCCAATATTACGATTATACTGCGAATAAACTGGGACGTTAGGATTATCAATGGGAGTATAGTTCAGCGATTCTTTATTGACCACAATAAGTCCAATATTGGAGCGGGCGAACACTTGTCGCTGAAGAGCCGCTACCGTAAAATTCTGGGCTGGTAAATCAGTGGCTTCTACTTTGCCGGTCTGGATATTCATCGCTCCAATGCGCCAGTTTTTATTGAGCTTGCCGCTTAGCCGTGCTCCAAACTGAATAGGTACTCCTAATCCAATACGGCGGGAGAAGAAGGGGCGAATAGTTGGGTAACCAAAGTTGGCAAACAGGTCGGCGTTCTCCAAGAAAAATTGTCGCCGCTCAGGAAAGAACAGTTCAAAACGATCCAGATTGGTCACTTGTTGGTCCACTTCTACCTGCGAAAAATCAGGATTTACCGTCAGATCTAAATTCAGCGATGAAGTGATAGCAATCTTGGCGTCCACTCCTACTTCGCCCCGGTACCCGGTAGCGATGTTTTCCTCAAAGTTACGGGTAGCTCCGCCTAAGGCGTAAGGGATAATTGAAACGTTACCCTTCGTGGCCGGAGGGGGCTGATCCCAAACCAGGGTACCGGTGTAGGCTAAAGATGCCGAGGGAAACTGCCGAGGTACGGGTGCCCAAGCCGATTTCTCAGCGATCTGTAAATCCAGTCTGCTGAAATTGATGCCCCACTCGGTAATACCTTTTTTGTAGCGAATAGTTTTGAAAGGGATAGCGGCTTCAAACACCCACTTATCCTCGTAATTCTTTACCTCCGATACCCACTTATTATCCCAACTTAGGTCTACTCGTCCGCCGTTGAACATCAGCCCGTCCCATTGCGCTCCGGCAGCATTGGCTCCAAAAGTAAAGCCGTTAGTCTGATCGTCGAACGGGTCCATGAACAGTAAGAAATTGTCATTCTTGCCGAAGGAGAAATCTCGGCGCATAGACTCTACCGTATAGGAACCGGATTGCGTATGGTAGCATTCAGCCAGCAGGTACAGAAAGTTATCGTCGTAGGCCATCCGCACATCGGTTCGCGCCACGGCTCGGCTGGTGTCCATCGGCAGTATCATATGAAAGTCAGAAGCAATATTAGCCTGTTGCCAGGCTGAATCTAACGTTCCTCCATCGATAACAATGGGTTTTGTCGTCTTTTGAAGGAGTAGCCGATAGTCAGCATTCTTTTTCTGAGCAAATAGAGGAGAGGCAAGAAAGAGCAGACTAAAGATGATACTGATGAATTTCACGTAATGCGGGTTAAGCGAACTCTGCGAGACAGACAAAGCTATCACTTTTTTAGCTGCTGCCAAGATTACTTTCCTAAAGAACTCCTCACCATTAAAAATGGATTTTTTGACTCCTCATAACGATCGCTTAATTGTAGCTTTAACAAGTTTTTTGGTCAAATCGCAACCAAGCCATAGCAACCCCGTATCAAATAACTAAACAAATTATGACCACATGGTCACTTTAGAGGGAAAGCCTACATTTGAACGATTAAAACCGGACAAAAAACAACAGTTTATTGAAGCTGCTCTGGAAGAATTTGCGCGGTATAGCTATCAGGAGGCATCTTTGAATCGGCTAGTGAAAAGGCTAGGAATCGCTAAAGGAAGCATCTACCAGTATTTCGACGATAAGAGGGCGCTATACCTCTATTTGAAAGAATATGTAATCGTGAAGAAGCGAGCGTTCATGCAATCTGCCATGAATACTACTCCCGATAATTTTTGGGATTGGCTGGAGGCTTTATTTCTCCATGGATTGACCTTTGATACTCAGTATCCGGTAATGAATCGGTTTTTGTACCGTTACAGTCAGGAAAAATTGATTCCTGAGGTGGCCGAGGACATGGTTCGCTACGATCAGGAAGCGGTGGATTTTTTTTCAACGATAATTAAGCAGCAGCAGGAACAAGGTATGCTAAAAAAGAACCTGGATACTACTTTGATGGCGCAACTCATTGTGCAAATCAGCAGAACCTTGCTGGAAACGCTGGTGTCCGCGGAAGATAGGTCTAATTCGTCAGGTTCGGTGATACAAATTAGTCAAACCGAGTATACCCAAGCTCTTCGGCAACTCATCGGTATTTTACAATCCGGCATGAATGCCTAAAATCAATTGAAAATGGACAGTTTATCCCGGCCTTGAACCGGAATCTAATCGCGAAAACATATGATAACGGTAAACGACCTTCGGTATACCTACCCTAAAAACCAAGACTCTACATTGAAGGGAATCTCTTTCGCCATTGAGGCCGGAGAAATCTTCGGTTTTCTGGGGCCCAGCGGTAGTGGAAAAAGTACTACTCAAAAAATTCTGTACAAACTGCTGGACGGTTACAGTGGGCAGGTGCAGATTCAAAATCAAGACTTATTGGGCTGGGGGAAAGATTTTTACCAACGCATCGGGGTCAGCTTCGAGCTACCTAATCATTATCTAAAGTTGACGGCCTTGGAGAACCTACAGTTCTTCGCTAACTTTTACGAAAAGAAGCCTGCTGACTTTTACGAACTGCTGGATAAAGTGGGGCTGAAAGAAGATGCCGATAAACCGGTTTCCGACTTCTCTAAGGGAATGAAAATGCGGCTGAACTTTATCCGCTCCTTTCTGCACGACCCGGATATTCTGTTTCTGGACGAACCCACCTCGGGCCTGGATCCGGTGAATGGTAAAATCATTAAAGACATTATTCTGGACTTGAAGTCTCAAGGAAAAACGATCTTTATCACCACCCACAGCATGTACGATGCCGATGCTCTCTGCGACCGAATTGCGTTGATTATTGACGGAGAGATCAAAGCTTTGGATCGCCCGGCTACGCTGAAGTTGCAGCACGGAAAACGCAAAGTGCGGGTAGAAGCTCAGGATAACAGTGCAGCTCACGAGTACGCTTTGGATACGCTGGGGCAAAACGAGGATTTTCTGACAATCCTGCGGGAGAATAATATCAAAACTATTCACTCGGAAGAGGCTACCCTGGAGGATGTATTTATCAAACTCACCGGACAACGTTTGCTATGAAATCATTGACGAACTTACTTCGCTGGGATCTGCTGCTACTGCATCGCAATCAATTGATCGTTATTTCACTGGTCCTAGCCGGATTGTATCTAGGGCTATTCTATCTGCTGGCAGATTTGGGCAGTTTGGAAAAGCTGCTGGTGCTGTTTATCTACAACGACCCGGTAGTCACCGGACTGCTGTTCATTGGAGCACTAGTATTATTTGAAAAGGATCAGCATACGTTGGAAGCTTTGGCTATTTCACCACTTTCTACGGATACTTATTTGTGGTCAAAGGCGATTTCGCTTACTTCAGTAGCATTGGGTACTTCGCTAATTATGGCTTGGGCAGGTCACGGTTGGCAGTTTCAGTATGTTCACTTCATAATGGGCGTGATTGGAGCCAGTTTGTTCTATATTTTTCTGGGCGGCTGGATCGTGGCTCAGGCTAATTCGTTCAATCAGTTTTTGGTGCGAATGATTCCGCTGCTAATTCTCACTGCATTGCCGTTTATTCCCTTCTTCGGGGCAGCTTCTTCAGTCTGGTTTTATCCCATCCCGTCGTATCCTAGTATTTTGCTACTGCAAGCCGCGTTTGAAGATATATCAACGATGGAAATAATCTATGCTTACAGTTACGGTACACTAGCTGTAGTTGGGAGCTATTACCTCGCCCGAGCTACCTTCCGAAAACACATTTGGTCATGAAACAACTACTGCTGATTAGTCATAACGACTTCCGCATCACCTTCCGCGAACCGTTGTTAAAGGGGCTGTTATTCTTCCCATTAATCGCCCTAGCAATTGTAAAGTTGCTGGTACCTTATCTCACCGAGCTGTACCCAATCATTGAACCTTACCATCCGGTTATTCTGATGTGGGCCTGTATGCAGTCGGCCACCATGTTTGGCTTTATTAACGGTTTTCTGTTTCTGGAAGAAAAAGACGAAAACGTTTTCAGTGCGCTCCGGGTAGCCCCCATCTCCGCCGGAACGTTCGTACTACTCCGCCTAGCCGCCGGAGTTTTTATCACCATCATTGTAAATTTAATGCTGATAGTGTACGGTGATTTGGTAGTAATACCGTTTGGTAAGGCATTGCTGCTAGCCATTCAGTATAGCTTGATTGCTCCACTGCTGGCGCTGATGACCGCTACCTTCGCCCGCAACAAAATGGAGGGGCTGGCTCAGTTCAAAATTTTTAATCTGGTACTCAACTTACCCATTCTCCGCTACTTTCTGGAATACAATGCCCTGGAAGGCTTCGCCATCATTCCCACCTACTGGTCGTTCCGCAGCGTAGAAGCTATTGCCTACGGCGGAAATTTCTGGCTGTTTTATGGGGTGGGGCTGGCGGTTTATGCGGTGGTATTATTTGTCTTGGCTAGGGTTTTTGAGCGGAGGGTGTTTTAACATGAGTCATGCGTTATTTTCCGTTGGAAGTCATTCACAAAAGCTCGGTATTTAAGTTCTTGCCCTTGGGCCGGACTGGCCTCTACTTTTTCCATCGATGAAAAAGTAGACAAAAAATCTAGGAAAGCTTGCTGTTTGAGCGTAGCGAGTTTCAAGCTTTCCACTCAATATATAAATTTAGCTTCATTTCAATCCATAATTCACATTAAAATACCTTTCTCTAAGAGTTAAATCAAACCCCAATCTTCTTCTTGCTTATGGAGATCCTCACTTATTAAATTTCTAAACATGTCATCAGATGTTCCATCAACTACCATGATAAAAACTCCATCGGATCCAGTTATAGAACCTTTGGTGTTCTCCGACAAATAGGGTTGTATTCGGCTATAGATTTCTCTACTTTTAAAGTTTTCTATTTGGAAACTATCTGAATTCAACTCTTCTCGGGCAGATCTGAGTAGTTCTTTACGCCTTTCCTGCCGCATTTTTTTCTTCTCAATACCCCAATTGATGTAAGGAGCTGCAAAGGTCGAGATTAAGCCAGATACAACAGTAGAAGTAAGAATTACAGTTACTAATTCCATACAGTCAGATTAAATTTAGGGAGCTTTTACAAACAACTAAACTGTGGTGAAAATCCGATAATCATCATAGCAAGGGCGCAAGAGGAAGCATTATCTATCCCTTGCTTCTATGGGATTACTTCGCTTATAATATACACTGCTACCCCCCCACCGTATAATCCACCACAAATACTTCTTCTAGCACCCCAAGTTCATCGAGCAGGCTACCAAATTTCTTATGGTCGGGGTGAGGAAGATAGGTATCGCGGGCTTCGGCATCTTCAAAGGTTAGCAGATACACGTGGGTAAAGCCTTTATTCAATCCTTCGGGGCTATTGTTGATACCGTGCTCAAAGGAAACAATGCCCGGAATCTTGTTCTGTAGATCACGGAAGCTATCGGTCACTTTCTGAATATCCGCTTTTGAGGCATCGGCTTTATACTTAAATACCACTACGTGGCGAACATGATCGTTATCAGATTGAGCAAAAGCAGTCATAGTGAAGAACGTTAGAAAGAATAGTAGGCAAATAAATTGTCGCATGATCGGTAAGATTAGATTAGTCCGAAATATACGATTTTTCGGCATAGCCGAACGGATACATCTGCATAAACTATCAAAAGCTGCCCCGGTACTATCGTAATTGTGGTCCAATGCTGAAAAATCTTAGGCTAAGCATTGTCTGGTTAGTTGGGTAGCCGTATTTTAGAAGTTTGTTATTACACGATAATCTACCTATGAGAAAAATTGCTGCGTTATTCATAAGTTTTGGGCTGGTTTCCGTTGGCTTTGCCCAGTCTAAATTATCTAAAGAAGAAAAAGCTGTACTGACTGGTTTGGAGGAAAAGCAGGAACAGTACGCGGATGTTGCCCACCAAATCTGGAACTATGCCGAACTGGGCTATCAGGAGGAAAAAAGCTCGCAGCTACTGCAAAAAACATTATCCGATGCTGGGTTTTCGGTAGAGGCTGGAGTGGCCGATATTCCGACCGCCTTTGTTGCCTCCTACGGTTCTGGCGAGCCGGTTATAGCGTTATTAGCTGAGTTTGACGCGCTACCTGGTATGTCGCAGGCTGCTGTTCCCAAGCGAGAAATTAAAGAAGAAGGAAAAGGTGGACACGC
>CAKZPJ010000593.1 GCA_937138955.1 uncultured Flammeovirgaceae bacterium
AGCCGGTGAACGCGATGGTGCTAAAGTAGAAGGCTTTGACTTTGGCAACTCGCCTTACGATGTGATGAACGGCGATTTGAAGGGGAAGTCATTAGCGATGACCACCACCAATGGAACTTTGGCAATTGAAAAATCAAAGTCGGCAAAGCATCTACTAATTGGCGCTTTCTTGAATCTAAGCGCTTTAGCTAACCGAATTAAAGAGTTGAACGAAGATACGTTGATACTCTGCGCGGGCTGGAAAGGACAGATGAATCTGGAAGATACTTTATTTGCCGGTGCTCTGACTTCCCTACTCACTAATGACTTTAAAATAAAGAGTGATTCGGCATTAGCCGCTCAGTTACTTTACAAAAATGCTCAGGATAATCTTTACGAAGTTATTTCGCAAACATCGCACGCTCAACGACTTAATAAGCTGTCGGCCGACGATGATATGCGTTTTTGTTTGAAGAAAGATGAATATGATGTGGTTCCCTATTTAGAAGACGAACATTTAGTAATTCACTCTTCGTAATCGCCCAGTACCTTCCAAATAATTTCTGATTCGTAGCCTTTTCCTTGCACAAAGCGAGCAGTTTTGTGCTTACGAGTATAAGTATCTTCGCCTTCCATCGAATTCCACTTTTTTTGAATTAACGACCTGAGGGTATCGGTATAATCTGCTTCGCTAATTTCTTTCAAGCCACTACGAATACAGTAGTCTGATATTCCTTTCTGGCGTAAGCCTATTCCTATTTTAATCCGTCCCCACTTGTTACTGCGAAACTTCCCCCGTACATAGGCTTGAGCAAAACGCTCTTCGTTCACAAAGCCATCGCTAATCAATTCACTCAAGATCTCCTCTACCATATCAGAATAAAGTCCGTAGCTGTAGAGTTTATCACGTACTTCCTGCTGAGTACGTTCTTGGTAGGCGCAGTACTTAGCGGCTTTCACCTTCGCTTGCTGCTTCCAAGTCGTTATTCCTTTGTCATTTGTCAATCGTTCATTGTTTATGTAGTTGCAAGTTCAAAAATCTGAAACCTGCAACTTTTAACTTTCCGATATTTAAACCCTAACCTCGCGCAGAACGTTTCCATCAAAGTCACCTTCAAATTTTTTGCTCTTGCGATCTCATCAGCGCACGCTTTTTCTTCTGTTTACTGCCAATGGTATTTCAGGTTTTGCCCAAGGCATTACGATGTTGGCGGTGCCTTGGTACTTTGCTCAACAAAGTATGTCTTCGGAGTTCAACCTGCTGTACGGCATTATCACTTTCATAACCCTGCTGTGGGGGCTAACTGCCGGGACTATTGTTGATCGCTTCAACCGTAAAAATGTTTTCTTGCTAACCAACTCTACCGAAGCGATTATACTTCTGTCGGTAGCCAGCTATGGCTTTTTTATAGGTGGATTACCTCCTTGGCTCATCGTTAGCGTGTTTGCGGCCACTATTTTTGGCTTCTATCTGCACTACCCTAATTTATACGCTTTTGCCCATGAGATTAGTTCAGAGGGAGAATACACGAAAGTTACCTCAGCGATTGAAATTGTAGGGCAGTCAACGAATGTACTAGCCGGGGCTATTGCTGCTTTGTTATTAGAAGGGCTGGACTGGCACCCAGAACTATCATTGTTGGGGCAGACCTACCACTTTTCATTCACGATTGAAGCCTGGAGCATGCACGAAATCTTTCTGATGGATGGCATCACGTACTTGCTCTCAATTATACTTATCAGTCTGATTCGTTACGTTCCTCGTTTTAAAGATAAGATTGAGCGAGGATCATTTGCTAAGCGGCTGCGCTCCGGGTTCCGTTATCTGCGGCAGCATCCGGCTATTTTTCGGTTTGGCTTTTTCTCCCACAGTATCTTCGTAATTATGCTGGTACAGTTGCACGCGCTTATGCCTCTCTACGTTACTCAACATCTGGATGCGGGTGGACACGTATTTGGGGGAGTAGAAGTACTCTACGGATTAGGAGCCCTTTCAGCAGGTATTGGAGTTAGCCGTTTGTTCCGAACCGTACATCCAGTATTAACGATTGCTGTTATGATGGCAATTACTACCGGAGCTTTGTTGTTAAGTGCCACCACCCAATCAGTGGGTATATTTTTAGGGGTGGGTCTATTAATTGGGTTTACCAACGCCGGAACGCGCGTAATTCGGCTAGCTTTTCTGTTCAAGTATATTCCGAACGAAGTGATTGGTCGGGTTAACAGTATTTTCAGTATTATGAATGTGCTAATGCGCGTTTGCTTTATTATGCTGTTTTCAGCTCATTTCTTCAGTATTGATTCTAACGTAGTGTTTGCTTACTTCATTCTCAGCTTATTCACTACCTTTTCGGCATTAATGTTGTTGAGACAAAAGAGAAAGCAGGCCTTAGCGTAGCTATTTGTAGCGAAATATATAACAAAGGGAAGACTCACTTTCAATTTTCCTTACTATAACCCTAATATCACTAACAATTTTTTATTTTTAATAACTAATACGCTTTTTACCCGTTTTTTTTATAGATTTATAGAACGCACTTTAAATTTTTGTCGGAGGAATATCCTATGATTGATTTGCTACTTATGGGGGCAGCGTACGTGATCATGGTCTACTTTATGGTGGTCCTGATGAAGAAGCGAAATTTTCGCTTCCGTGACGATGAGGATGATGATGATGATGGCGGCATTTCTTTAACTCCTACTCCTGATCTTGACTTGCCCCCGGGTGTTACTTTGCCCGATGGTGACGATCGGCCGATGCATCGTCGCCGTATTACCGAGCCGGAAGAAGTATTTGCCTGATTTCTATCAGTTAAGCTGCTATTTTGCGGTTTTATTGCTACTGTGAAAGGTGGCACATTACAACTGTGTATCTTTCCAAGCAACTTTTCGTAGTGCGTAAGCGTTTTTCTACCTTAGAACGCTACTAAAGATACTTATGCCCGTCCGATATATTTCTTGCTTCTTTTTCCTACCTTTTATTGTACTGGGCAGTCATCTGGTGACGGCTCAAATTCTCCAACCCGCTACTTGGCAAATAGAGTGGTCAAAAGATAAAGTAAAGGCAGGCGAAGAGGTAGACTTGGTCTTCCGCGTAACTATTGATAAGGATTGGTACCTATATTCCACTGATTTTGATCCTGAGCTAGGGCCGATGGTAACGGAATTCACCTTTGAACCTAGCGATAGTTATGAACTGGTCGGCGATATTCGACCCATTGGTGCTAAAGAAAAGTACGACGAACTGTGGGAGGGAAACTATACTTACTTTACTGAGAAGGCTGAACTTCGGCAGACCATTAAAATACTGGATGAAAATCTGAAAAGAATTGGTGGCTCGTACAGCTATCAAGTGTGCACCGACGTAGATGGGCGATGTATTCCTTTTGATGATGAATTTTCCTTAGCGGTTCCTTTGGCTGGTAAGGCTCAGTCTGCTGCGGAAGGTGCTAGCGAAGATATTGGGCAACCCATTCCTGGTAGCGATTTAAACGCTAATCCTCGTGAGTCTACTACTCCGTATACTTTAATCACGTTTTTCTTCATTGCCTTTTTGGCCGGATTAGCTGCCCTGCTTACCCCTTGTGTGTTTCCGATGATTCCGATGACGGTGACTTTTTTTACGGGAGGAAGTAATAACAACGCTGCTGCTATTCGCAAAGCTATTATCTACGGATTATCTATCGTAGCAATCTATACCGTAGTAGGCACGTTGGTTTCGGTAATATTTGGGCCAACCTTCGCCAATTGGTTAAGCACTCATTGGTTGCCTAACCTATTCTTCTTCGCAGTATTCATTTTCTTTGCCTTGTCTTTCTTAGGACTGTTTGAAATTACGTTGCCTAGCTCCCTAGTCAATAAAGTAGACCAGCAAGCCGACCGAGGTGGCTACTACGGAATTTTCTTTATGGCGTTTACCTTGGTTCTGGTTTCATTCTCTTGTACCGGTCCTATTGTGGGCAGTGTGCTGGTTGAATCAGCCGGGGGGCAGTTTGCGAAGCCGATTGTAGGCATGTTAGGTTTTTCCCTGGCATTTGCTATTCCTTTTTCACTATTTGCCGCATTTCCGCAGTGGTTAAATAGTCTGCCTAAATCGGGCGGATGGTTAAATTCAGTGAAGGTAGTGCTGGGTTTCTTAGAACTGGCATTAGCTCTCAAATTTTTAAGCGTAGCCGATCAAGTATATCACTGGAATATGCTGGATCGGGAGGTATATCTAACGTTATGGATTGTCATTTTCGCATTATTAGGCTTTTACCTGTTAGGAAAGTTACGGCTCCCGCACGATAGTAAATTAGAAACTATTCCGGTACCTCGGTTGCTATTAGCGATTGCTACTTTTTCGTTTGTTGTGTATCTGATTCCTGGCTTATTTGGGGCACCACTGAAAGCGTTGGCGGGTTATTTGCCTCCCATGCATACTCATGACTTTAACATGCCGCTGCTTGTTGCCCAACAACAATCAGCTAATGGCAACACTACTTTGGTTAGCAAGGAAGAACCACTTTGTGAAGACCCTAAATACAGCGAGATGCTTCACTTTCCCCACGGTATTCGGGGTTATTTTGATTATGATCAGGCGTTGGCTTGTGCTCAAGCACAAAATAAGCCTTTGTTTATTGACTTTACCGGACACGGTTGTGTGAACTGTCGGGAAATGGAAGCTCGGGTCTGGTCTGACCCTGCGGTGCTGCAACGACTGAAAGAAGATTTTGTAGTAGTAGCTCTGTACGTAGATGAAAAAACTGAACTACCCGAATCGGCCTGGTACATCTCGGAATACGACAGCAAGGTGAAGAAAACGATTGGTAAACAGAATGCCGATTTACAAATTCGCCGATTTAATAATAATGCTCAACCGTACTACGTGCTGCTGAATGATCAGGGGAAACTACTAGCGGAACCTAAAGCTTACGATTTAAGCGTTGCTAACTTTGTGAATTTCTTGGAATTAGGAAAACAGCGTTTTGCTGCTGGCGAAACAATTGCTGATCCTGCTTTAGCCAACAGATAGTGTTAAAGCGATCGGCGTACGATGTTCAAAATTATTTCATTTGCTTGGAATACTATAACACTACAAACCTAATGGCGACGGTCGCCTAAATACATAAACACATCCTAATCTAAATACGCTTTCGCTTCTTTCTTCACTATTTCGTACTGGGCCGAGGCTAACGCCTTTTCATATAATTGTCGAGCCTGATTGTACTTTTGTCTTTGATGAGCGATTCGAGCCAGCCCAGCGTAAGCAAAGCTGCGGTAATGTTCTGCTTCTTCGCTCTTAAGACCAGTACCCACTTCCAGACTTTTAATATACTGACCTTCGGCCTTGGCAAAGTCCTCGTCTCGTTTTTCTAACAGTATTCCCTGAAAAACACGACCACCCATTTGATAATACGGACGGTTATGTAGCAAGAGTTGGTCAATAGAGGTTTCTAAATTTTGGTACGCATTAGCGGTGAAAGACGCATCTATAAAACTGGCGGTAAAGTAAGGGTTATTAGGATAGTTCTCATGAAGCGTACGGGCGTATTTAAGAGCCTGAGCAGGGTCATTTTCGTAGTGCAAGTAAATGTGCGTTAGATAATCGGCCGCCTCTGCCTTCATAAAAGTAGATTTCAGGTACGATTTTTTAATCTGCTCCAAGCCAAGTGTTTTATCTCCACTTTTGAAGAACCAAGTAAACGGTTTATAGATTGGATGAACCTCCGGATATTTCTCCCGGTAGTAGTTATACAATCCCGTAGAGAAGTAGAATTCAATAAAATCATCCTTCATATCCATTCCGGCTTTTAGCGAGCTATACGCCTCTTTTGCCCGGGATACCGCTTTCATATAATTACTGGACTCGTTCTCATACAGAGCCAGTAAGCCGTAGCCAGCCATTGTAAAAAAAGTAGCTTCAGGGCTATCACTATCACTTTTTAGCATAGCTTCTGCCTTTTCTACTGTCTGATAGAGATATGCCTTCAGCTGTTCCATAGCCTCACTTTCTGGCTCTATCGGATGATGAGCCGCCCGTACCGTAAGTGCTTCTAGCATGGGGTTCACGGGGTGATTGGGTAGCAACTTCCGAATACGACGGTTCAATTGCTTACTCTCAGCCACATCTGTGTTATATAAATGCTGAATATTTTTTTTAATTAGACGCTCAACTTCAGGGTTTTCGATAGAAAGCGAACGCTGAGCCCAACTTACATTAACCAACAGATTTAGCACAAGCAGTATCAAGATCGTTCTCATACCTTTCCTTCTTTGTTCAGACAGATAACGTTACCTAAAGCGTTAAGTTTCAGTAGTTATACCGCATGTACACAGGGCAATTGTCGTTTGCCATAGTGTAGAAATTTGCATAAAAAGAGTGGATATAATAAGCGACATGGCATAAAAAAAAAGAGGCTACTAACCTCTCTTCCAATCTCTTAGAACAATAACCTTCTATTCAGGAGCATTAGATCCAATATTACCCTGAGCTACTACTGTTGCCAGATCATCAGGACTTAAGTGGATGTTAATGTAGCCATCAAATTCAGTAAGCTCACTGTAGAGAATAGGTAAGTTGTTATCTCTGGTCATCACCGAAGTTTTACTAAGCCCCGATGCGCCCTCAACATTAGTAAGGCTAACTGCAATACCGCCTCCTTCTTCCGCAGAGTTAAAGTGAATATGAGCCGGATGGTTTCCATCAGCGGGTGTACCTGCCAGAACCAGTGTTACTAATGAACTTCCGTCTTTGCGTTCGGCAAAGGTGGCGGTTCCACTCACCCCTGAACCTCCTAATTCATTTAGAGCGTAGGTTACCGAATTGCCCGTTAAAGAATTTGCTCCAATATCCCCTTGGCCTACAATAGTAGCTAACTCATCTGCGCTTAAATGCACATTGATGTAGCCATCGTAATCTAATAGACCTTCGTAAGTAATAGGTGTTCCATCATTAAAGGCTGCCACCTGCGTTTGGCTCATTCCGGTAGCTCCGTTGACATCAGTCAAACTGATTACAATTCCTCCCCCCTCAGCAGCAGTATTGGCGTGAATATGCGCGGGGTGCATTCCGTCAGCCGGAGTGTTCTGTAGTTTTAGTTCTACCAATGTGGTTCCGTTGTTTCGTTGCGAAAAGATAGCTTCACCTTTAATACTAGGAACTGCCAAAGAATCTAGGGTATACGTAATAGTTTCACCCGTCAGTGCATTCTGACCAATATCGCCTTGAGCAACAATAGTAGCTAAATTTTCAGCACTCAAGTGCACATTGATGTAACCGTTATAATCTAGTAGTTCTTCGTAGGTAATTGCTGTACCATCATCCAACGCAGCAATATTGGTTATACTCATTCCGGTAGTACCATTTACCGGAGTAAAGCTAACGGCAATTCCACCCCCTTCGGCTGCGGTATTGAAATGGATATGAGCCGGATGTACTCCCCCTTCCGGAGTTCCGTCTAAGTCCAAGGTTGCTAACGTTGCACCATTCTGTCGTTTCTCAAAAGTAGCTTCACCCATAATTCCGGCTACTGCTCGGGTCATTAATGAATAGGTTACTGCATCACCGGTAAGTTCATTTGTTCCGATATCCCCTTGTACAATTAAAGTCCCTAAGTTTTCGGCACTTTCGTGTACGTTCACGTAGCCATCAAAACCTAATAATTGATCGTAGGTAATTGCTGTACCATCATCGGTTGCTTCAATGTGGGTCATACTTGTTCCGGTAGTACCGCTCACCGGGGTGAAACTTACGGCGATTCCTCCCCCTTCTATCGCATTATTATTATGAATGTGTGCGGGGTGGCTCGCTCCGTCGGTAAGATTTTGAACACTATCCAACGTAATAGTAGCTAAAGTCTCTCCACTGTTGCGTTGCTCCAGCAATAGAGAACCGGTTGTTCCGGAATCGTCTCGTAGAGCCAAAGCGTATTCTTTTGATGTTCCGGTAAGCTCATTACCTCCAATATCCGTCTGAGCTACTACTGTAAGGTCGCTTTCACTTAAGTGAACGTTCACGTAGCCATCGTAAGCCAGTATTTGTTCGTAAGTAAGGTCAGTGATGGTGGTGGTGCTACGCCCAGTAGCTCCGTCTACCGGATCAAAAGTAACCACAATATCGCCCGTTTCGGCAGCGGAATTAGCGTGGATATGCGCAGGATGTGAGTTGCCAGGTTCAGTACCTGTCAGTACAATTTCGGCATCGACGGTGTTGTCCTCATTTTGCAAGAACTCTATGTAACCGGCTAAATCTGCTCCGTTAAGCGCATTGAATCGGTAGACTTTACTGGTTCGGGTCTCCGGTTCGGTTGGTGTAAAGCCATCATCATCGTTACAGGAGGTAAGGATAAATAAAAATCCTAGCCCAAATAAAAGCGAAGTAGGTAGCTTATGGTAATTAAATAAAAGGGTATTCATAGTTATGAAATAAGGTTAATACTGTTTACAAGTGCTATATACCACATTTACTACAACTAGTTTGTAG
>CAKZPJ010000594.1 GCA_937138955.1 uncultured Flammeovirgaceae bacterium
AGCCAATCGCTTTTAGCCGATCAAGAATTGGTAGCAAGTCTTCCGAAACCACGGCCGACCAAGCTAGTACATTGAATCCGATTTTATTCATTTGTTGCATTTAATGATTAGTGACTGATGATTGATGACTAAAGATTATTCACTGGTCATCAATCATTATTCATTAATTTAATGTTTCGGTACTCTACTTTCATAGGAGGACCACGGTGAATCTGTAAACCAAGTAATCCTTCCATAGCCCGGTTTTGTTGATCTTCGTCGGTGACTTCGCTCATCAATACTCCGTTTACGTAGTGCTGTAACCGATTGCCTTCAATGACCAAATGTATTTCGTTCCAGTCCTCAGGCTTAATATGCGTTTGTAGCGAATCGCTCTCTCCTAAAGAGGAAACCACTTCGGTAGGCTGCCAGGCATTTTTTTCTACATGCGCCCGCAATCCTTTTGAGACATCCGAATCGTCCGGACTAGTGACTATCGTCTTTTGTCCTCGGTAGGCCAACGTAGTGCGTTTTCGCTCTTCGTAGTTCTGCCCAGTGTACCGATTTCTTCCGTCAATATCAGCCTGATATCCACGCAGTGCAAATGGAATAGTGTCCAATTGCTCGCTGCGGTAATTAACTCCACTGTTACCGCTTTCAGAAATACGAAATTCTGCCTTGAATTCAAAGTTCTTTGGTTCTCCGTTCTGCCAGATAAGAAAAGAATTAGCTTGAAGCGGGTTTTCGGCGGTAATCTCTCCTATGATAGTACCATTCTCTACGCGCCAATAATCTAAATCACCCTCCCATCCACTCAGACTTTCACCATCAAAAATTGAAACAAATCCTTCCGCAGCAGCCGGAGTTTCTACGGATTCACTCTGCTCAGCAGCCTCGGTAGAAGGTGCTTGACAGGAAAATAATAGCAAACTGAATAGAAATGCTTGCATCAGCAGAAAAAGCAGCGAGGTTTTGATAGGCATAGTGTCGGGTTGCTTAAATTTAGTTAGGTATGGTTCATATAAAAGTCCGACACTGGTAGGTGCCAGACTAAGCAGCAAGACTCTCTACTGACCAGCTTCGTCTCCGCCCTGATATATCTCATGATCGGGATTGCCGCCCGCCATCAAATAAGCGATCAGATCCTTGAGTTCGCTTTTATTGAGGGGGCGAATCAGGTTGGGGGGCATTACCGAAACCGTCGATAATTTAGTTTCTTCTACATCGGCTTTAGGTACTTCCCGAATGTAGTCAGGAGCAAACGGATTCTGTGACAAATAGTATTTTTCTTCGTCTTGATTCGTAAGTCGACCTACTAATGACTTTCCGTTTTTCAGATACAGTACCGTGGAAGCATACTGGTCAGAAACTGCTTTATTTGGTTCAACAATAGCTTCAACCATATCTTTGGTAGAGAAGCGGGTACCTAAGCGAGTTAAATCTGGGCCGATTATACCTCCTTCACCCCGCATACTATGACAGGTCTGACAGCGCGTAGCTGCGTACATATTGGCTCCTACTTGAAAGTCAGCATTTTTCAGGCCAAGGGTATCCAGCGTGGCTACCGCTTCGTCCACTTTCCAGCTTCGACCGGGACCTTTCGGGCGGGGTACACTTGCCAGATCTCGACCATTACTAGCCAACAGTGAGTCACCTGACAAGTTATTGTAATACTCAAATTTGTCTTCCGGCACATGGGTGAGTGCTTCCTTTCGGGCTTTATCGATAAAGCCTATATAGCTGTTACCTGCTTCAAAATCAAAGGCCTGATAGAACCACTTGAAGTAACGTTCCCGTTGCTCGGGAGTCCAGCCAGACTTTTGCTCGCTGAGCACGGTTGCGTAGTACGTTTGCTGAGCGGGCGGAATATCCTTTAGCATTCGGGCAATATCTAGTCCGTACTGCGGATTTCGTAGAATCAAGTCGGAACTCTCGGTAGCTGATTCGGCTTGAGCTGGGGCTCGGCTTTCGTCTTCTTCTAGCAGTGTCAGCGTAGTTTCAATCGCATCCGAAGCATCTAAGTACACTAGTAGTTTACTCAAAGAGGCGTTAATAATTTCGTTATCGGCAGGATAGTTAGCACTCAAATAGTCGATTACCTCTTGCCGGGTTTCGGAAGAAGGTTCACCCATCCGAACCAACGTAAGCTCAAACGCCCTCAGCAAATCTACTTGTTGTTGCTCATCTAACTGACTGTATTCTACCTGAGTCAGTTTATTTAGCATTTGATCTTTTACGGACGACTCGCCATGACGTGCTAATGCGATTATGCCTTGGGTTAGTGCAATCGGGTCGTTTTCACTCAATACTTTATTTTGCCACTGGGCTACGGGCTGTTGCTCTACTGCAATACGGGCGGCGTAGCGCACTAAACGATCCGCATGATTTAAGTTTGGCCAGGCAGCTTCCAACCCACCGCTGGTTCCTTCTTTATGATATTCCTCTAGTTGCTTTCTCAATTGATTGGCTTCGTTTACCTCAGCCATCGTATTAGTATTTTCGGCAACCTCACCATCGTAGTACACCCGGTACAAGTCCGAATCGAGGCGGCGACCTCCGGTCATGAAGTACATAGCTCCGTCGGGTCCAATTACACCGTCGGTAAGTGGTAGTGGCATGCCTGACACAAATTCTTCTCGCTCACCTCGGTAAGAGCTACCTTCCGGGGTTAAATGAATAGCGTAGATTATTCCGAAGCTCCAATCGAAAGCGTACAGTGCTTTTTGGTAATTTTCAGGAAATGCTGCGCCCTGTCCATAGATTACTCCGGTAGGTGACCCCTGACCAATGTTGAGCACCGGTGGTAAATTATCAGGATAAGCCGGTGACCACTTACCATTACCGGTTCGCCAGCCAAACTCGCTACCACTAGTTACGTGGCAGATACGGGTAGGTCGGTACCAGGGCATCCCTAAGTCCCACTCCATGTCAGAGTCGTAGGTAAACATATCTCCGGCATCGTTAAAGGCGATATCGAAGGGGTTACGGAATCCGGCACTAATTAGCTCCCATCGCTCGCCCGCTGGGTCAATCTTAGCAATCCATCCGCCAGGGGCACCCCGGTCGTTAGCGTGACCTCGGGGGTCTTTAATCTGCGGAAACAGATTGTCATCCGCCCATACTTTGGGCAGTCGATAGTGATCCATTTCGGGCAGGTCGGTATGGTTACCGGCAATTACGTAGAGAGACTCGCCATCGGGAGAAGGAATAATACTGTGGGGACCGTGCTCACCTGCCCCTTCTAGTTTCTTGAGCAGAGTTACCTTATCAAACTCATCATCACCGTTGGTGTCCTGCAAACGGTACAGGCCGCTACCCTTATCAAACTCCTGGTCTTCTTCATCTTCCCGCAAGCGATGGTTCACCATCACATATAAGCTATTAAAAGCGTAGAGCAGTCCCTGGGCATAACCCATCTGCACTACAGAATCAGCCACTGGATCGTCCGATTCAATACGAATTTTTTCAATCTCCGGGGTTACATCTTCCGCTCCAATTTTAGGAACGTTAAGCCGATACAGCGTACCGTACTGATCAGAAACAATTAATCGATCTTTGTCATCAAAAGCCATGGATACCCAAGAACCCATTTCGTTTTCCGAAGGGCTGTACAGATGTTCGGCTTTAAAGCCGTCTTGCAACTTCAGCTTATCTAGCTTAGGGTTATCGGCAACTGTTTCTTGACTTTTTTGATTAGCTACTTCAGGAATGACTGGATTAAATAGAATAAAACCCAAAATCAGTAGCTGAACAATAACGTAATTTAAATTCATAGGTGGTATAGGTAATCTTTTCTGAAAAGATAATAGAATTTGTCGATATTCTATCGCTTTGGTTACAAGATTTGTAAGATCGCCAATTTTGACATTGTTCTGAAATAGTATATCCTGTACTCTCCTGTTTTTTACAACATACTACTCTTCTTACTCTCTTCACAGCACGTTCTCATAAAAGCAATGTTCAGCTGTTAATAAAATATCATCATAAGCGAATAAATCTTAGAAAAATCGTTACAAGAGCTAATGTAGGTCATTGCAAAAGTCTCATTTAATTCTATCTATTTCCACTCTAATTAGCTGTTTTCTGTTTATTCGCTATTAAAAATATATTTTTTGAAAATAATTTCGAAAAGTTGAAGGTGTTTGGTGATTCACTACCCACTAGTAAGAAAGACTCAGCTAAATCATGTCTTACGAAGACTACCACACGAACGATTTTGTAACTGACCCATACTTCCGCAAGTGGGTACTATCTCCCGATGAAAAAACACAAGCTTTTTGGTCGCAGTGGCTAAAACTATACCCAGCAAAAAGTACAATTGTTAAGCAAGCGTGCTTACTGGTACAGGCAACTGATGTCCCCCCCGCTAACTATACTAATCAGGATTATCAAGAAGTCTGGGAGAAAATACGAACTGATACGGCCTCGCACGAGTCCGGCTCTACTTACTTTCAACCTGCTACTCAATTTTTGGTAAAAAAATATCGTAGTTGGATAAAAGTAGCGGCATCGGTGGCCGCCTTAGCACTACTGGGCATCTACTTCATTAATCAATATCTACCGTCCGCTCAGGAATATAAAACTGGTTACGGTGAAATTTTAGAAGTATCGCTACCCGATGGGTCAACTGTGGTACTAAATGCCAATTCCCGACTTATTATTGCTGCTGATTGGAAGAGTGAACGGGAGGTCTGGCTAAGTGGTGAAGCCTTCTTTATGGTGACTAAACAGTCAACCACTTCTCATCCGGCAGCAGATAGTTCGGGATACCGAAAATTTACTGTACACGCGGGAGATGTTGCAGTGAATGTATTAGGAACCCGGTTTAATGTACAAAAGCGAGCCGAGAGAATACAAGTAATCTTAGAAGAAGGACAAGTAACTCTTCAAGATTCTCGCGCCTCGAACGATAGTATCAGTCTGGATGAAGGAGAAGCCATCACCTACTCGACTAACGAACTCTCTTTTGAGCGAAAAAAAGTGGATACCGAAACCCGACTAGCCTGGAGGAAGGGAATACATCAGTTTAAAGCTATGCCTTTGTCTGATGTAGCCACCGTTCTTCAGGACACTTACGGCTTTCAGGTACATATTAAAGATCAGGAATTAGAGCAGCGCCGATTCAGTGCCCAGGTACCTTATGGCAAGGTTGAGTTGCTTTTCGCACTTCTACAAGAATCTTTAGGAATAGAAATAACGCACCAAGGCTCAGTTGTATCAATGCGGGGGAAAGATGAAATATGAGACCTTCTAACCTCTTCGCCTTCAACCCTAACTATCAATTATCAATTTTAAACTATACTACTATGTCAACAACTCTATTTTTTCCGAGGAGACTATTCCTCCTCATCGCTTGCTGGGGCATAAGCGTAACCGCTTTCTCCCAGCATCTAGCCAGCAGCCAGACTTACTCAAAGGTCTATTCGTCAAAAAATGATCGCGAAAAGCAGACTACTAAAGTTGCTTTGCAAGATGTTTTTACTAAACTACAGACTGACTTCGAGGTACAGTTTGCCTACGATGAAGATCTGGTAGAAAACCAAAAGGTTTCACTTCAAACGTTACAGCAGTTATCCAATGAAGCGGAAGATGTTTCTCAATTACTGAAAGAACTATTAGTCCCACTTCAGTTAGAAGCTCAAGAAGTTGGTGGTTATTTCGTAATAAAAAAAATAAAGCAGCCGACCGATGAGCGAACTATTAAACCAGTCATCCAAAGGCCCGAGTCGTTAACCGAAGAACTTACCCCTCCTAATTTAGAAGCTTCTCTTCAAAGAATTAGTTCTACGCCTGTCCAGCAGTCGTTGGCGGCCGTTAGCGGTACGGTTACCGACGCGACCAATGGCACCTCTTTACCGGGGGTGAATGTGTTAGTTAAGGGCAGTTCGGTAGGAACCGTAACCGATATTGAGGGGAGATATAACATAGAAGTCCCCGACAACGAAGGGGTTCTGATCTTCTCATCTATCGGATACCTCACTCAAGAAATTCCGGTGAACGGCAGAAGTGTGGTCAATTTCTCCATGAGCGAAGACGTACAAAGTTTGGAAGAAATTGTAGTAGTGGGCTACGGTAGCCAGTTAAAAAAGGAAGTAACTGGATCGGTACAAAGCATAGATGCTACCGAGCTCCGGGATTTGCCAGTAGCACAAGTAACTCAAAAGCTGCAAGGTCGCTTGGCCGGAGTGCAGATCAACCAAACTACCGGTAAACCGGGGCAAGGAATGTCGGTTCGTATTCGCGGGCAGTTATCCGTCACTGGCGGCAGCGATCCACTTTTCGTTGTGGATGGTTTTCCAATTACCGGTGACATCAGCAATATCAACCCCGACGAAATAGAGGAAATCACTGTACTAAAAGATGCCGCTTCCACCTCACTATACGGCTCGCGAGCGGCTAACGGTGTGGTATTAGTCACCACCAAAAAAGGCAGCAAGGGACAGACTAATGTGAGTGTTACTGCTTTTGGGGGTATTCAGGAAGTACCCGAACGAGGAAGGCTGCATATGATGGATGCGGTAGAGTTCGCTCAGTTTAAGCAGGAATACTACCAAGATGCTGGTCAAGAAGTACCCGAAATTTTCCAAAATCCTTCCGATTTTGCGGGACAGAATAATGATTGGTACGATGCCTTACTCCGCCGAGCACCAATTCAGAGCTATAATGTAACTATCACCTCTAATAAGGAAAAGGTTAACACCGCGGTGGTAGCCGGAGTATTCAATCAGCAGGGTGTAGTATTAAATTCAGATTTTAAGCGGTATTCACTGCGGATGAATACCAGCTACGAGCTTTCCGACAAAGTTAGAATGGGACTGAATGTAGCTCCAACCTACATCGAGGATAATATTCCTCGTACGGACGGGACGCGCGGTACTGGTATTCTGTTTAATGCACTGCATACCTGGCCGATTATGCCAATCTACGATGATAACGGCGAGCTTACCACGTTTAATCGCTTCCCCTCCGAAACCGGAAACATCTTTGCCTACGCTAACTGGGTACGATCAGTAGAAGAGATTCAGGATGGAACCGATGAGCTAAATATTTTATCCAACGCTTTCATAGAATTTGAGCCAATAGAGGGATTGGTACTAAAATCCACCTTCAACGCTGAATTCTATAATTCTGAGTACTTTTACTTTAGCCCGTCTACTGCCACCGGTCGCATCAATGTTCCGCTGCCCACCGATGCTCAATCAATACAAGAAGATATCAGTGACTTTTCTTGGCTAAACGAAAACTTGATTACGTACTCTAAAACTTTTGGCGATCATGATTTTGAGTTACTGGGTGGATTTACCCAACAGAAGTTTCGTCGAAATCGAACCAACATTGAGGCTCAGACTTATTCGGATGACCGACTGCCTACTATTCAAGGAGCTATTAATATTGATCGAGGCGATACTCGCACCGATATACAAGAATGGAGCTTATTATCGTATCTCTCCCGCCTTACTTACAATTATAAAGGCAAGTACTTGCTAACGGCTGCTGTTCGGAGTGATGGTTCGTCTCGCTTTGGTTCAAACAACCAATGGGGAGTATTCCCTTCAGTATCTGCGGGATGGGTTATTTCTGATGAAAACTTTATGCGGAGTGTTCCGGCTATTTCTCTTGGGAAAATTCGGGCGAGCTACGGAGTTACCGGTAACAATAATATTGGTAACTATACTCAGTACGCTCTTATTAGTAACATTTTTAGAAATCGCACTGCTAACGCTGTTTTTGGTGATAACGTAGCCCCCGGAGTAGCAGTCAACTCCTTAGCCAATAGCAACTTAGGCTGGGAAACTACTAATCAGTTTGATATTGGATTGGATTTAGGGTTGTTTGACGATCGGATTCAGTTTGTTTACGACTACTATACCAAACGAACCACCAACCTACTTTACGCGGTACAAGTACCGGAGGAATCAGGGTTCAGAAACTTCAATGATAACATTGGTGAAATTCGCTTCTGGGGCCACGAGTTTTCGTTGATTACACAGAATACTACGGGAAAGCTGCTGTGGACGACCAATGCGAATATCTCCTTCAACCGCAATATTGTAGAATCTCTGGCTGATGGCATTGACCGAGTGTACGGCACGTTTCATATCACGCAGGTAGGCCAACCCTTCGGTCAGTTCTACGGACACATTGCTGACGGAGTATATATGAACGAAGCCGATCTAAACAGCTCTGCGCAAGTACCCGGTCGCTCTACCGTAGGTAGTATTAAGCTAGTAGATATAAACGGCGACGGAGTGATTACCCGCGGGGGTGATAACGACGACCGAGCCATTATGGGGAATCCTTTCCCTGATTTTACCTACGGCATCACTAATACCTTCCGCTACGGAAATTTTGATTTGAGTATTGTAGGAACCGGCTCCCACGGAAATGAACTGTTGGTACGTCACCTGTATAGCACCACCAACCTCGATGGGGTATTTAACCTAATGAGCGATGT
>CAKZPJ010000595.1 GCA_937138955.1 uncultured Flammeovirgaceae bacterium
GCAGATGTTCCAGCGGTCCGGCGAAGAGCGTAGCCAGGTCGGCAATAATGCCCGTGTAAACGGCTTCCTGCGAATCATATTCAGGAGAATAAATTGGATCCCCAGCAGTTCCCGCTACGGCCTGCGAGTACGGAATAGGGCCCCAAACATCGGTTAGTAGTGAGAATCCCCAGGCTTTCATTCCCAAGCCGATGGCTTCGTAGTTAGCGTTGGCGTACTCGGCGTCCGGACTTGCCAGTGCCTGCACCTTCTGAAAGTTAATTAAGGCATCAGTGTAAAATACCTCCCAGTTAGTGATATTTACCGACGGCTGCACATTATAGTTATCGCCCTCATTTTCGTAAATATTACGAGTAAGGTAGCCAACCCAAGACATGGCGTGGTCGAAGTTCAGCCGCTGGTTACGGGTTTTATTACCCCAATAGTTGTCAATAGAAGTTTGAATAGCCTGAGGCAGAATATACTGAGGCGACACACTGACCGGAGCATTAGGGTTGGTATTTACCTCCTCAAAGTCTTCGTTACAGGCGGAAGAACCCAATAGGAGACTTCCTGCCAGTGCCAACGTTTTTATATTAAATAGTGAGTATTTCATCTTTTGGTAGTTTTAGAATTTCAAGTTAACATTGAAGCCAATAGAGCGGGTACTAGGTAGTTGACCATAGTTGTACCCCAGATCAGCACTACTGATTTCAGGATCCATGTGGCGATTATTGCTGTGCAAAATAGCTAAGTTACGACCAATCACCGACAATCGGGCTGACTGGAAGAAAAGGTTATCAAACCACTTGGCAGGCAACTGGTAGCTGATGGAAGCTTCTCGCAACTTAACGTAGCTACCATCAAAAACTGCTGCTTCGTGGTACTGACGACCACTGTAGTAGCGCATGAAAGTACGGGTAGATACTACCACATCGTTAGGCACGAACTGAGGAGTTTCTTCGGTTCCCATATTCATTACCCCCTGACCAATAGTTCCTTCCTCCCGGCCAATTTCACTTTCTTCAGATACACCGTTCTGACGCATCAGGCTAGTACCCATATCGTAAATGTCACCGCCCTGCTTGATATCAATCAGTGCGCTTACGGAAAGTCCTTTGTAAGTTAAAGTATTGGAGATACCTCCGATCCAGTCGGGCTGAATATTACCAATTACGTGCTGACCGGGTAATGTAGTAGGAAACCCATTTTCAAAGATAATATCGCCTTCATCAGTACGGGCGAACTTACGGCCGTAAAGGTTTCCGTAAGCCTCCCCTACTCTCGCTTCTAATGAAGCACCACGGATGCTCCACAACGTCAGCGACTCAAGACCATCTGCTAGTTCAAGCACTTCGTTGCGGTTTCGGGCAAAGTTAACGGCAACATCCCACGACAGACCACTAGGTAACTGAAATACTGTTCCGTTTAGTACTACCTCCAGACCTTTGTTGACAATTTCTCCGGCATTTAGTACCCGACTGGTGTAGCCGGATGCCCGCGAAATGTCTACCGCCAAAATCTGATCGCGAGTAGACTGGTTATAGTACGTTACGTCCAAACCAAGGCGACCATTTAGGAAGCGGAGGTCAGCCCCCAACTCAATTCCGGTAGTAATCTCTGGACGAAGCGAAGAGTTAGCAATTTCGTTGTTTTCCGCAAATTTTGGGGTATTACCATCCCACAGTACCTGAGGTTCAAATACCTGCTGGAGCATATAGGGATCTGCATCGTTGCCCACTTCGGCCCAGCTAGCTCTTAACTTAGCGAAGGATAGGAAGTCGCTATCCATATCCAGCATATCGGTTACTACCGCACTTAAAGAAACCGAAGGGTAGAAGAACGAATTATTGCCGGTAGGCAGAGTACTTGACCAATCGTTGCGAGCGGTTAAATCTAAGAACAGGTAGTTTTTGAACCCAAACTGAGTAGAGGCAAATAAGCTATTCACCACTGATTCTTCGGTACGACTCTCATTAAGGTTTGGACTGGCGCTGTTACCTAGGTTATACACCCCGTCTATGGTTAGATCATTAACCTGAGCGAAAACCCGGTCGTACTGATTGGTACGGCGAACACCCCCAAACTGACCAGTTACCGAGAAATCGCCAAACGTCTTGTCTAATGATAGAATCACATCAGTATTCGTTTCTTGACGAGAGAGACGCTCCTCGGAGTAACGTCCCGCCCGGAAAGCAAAGCGGGTGCGAGCGTAGCGTTGTACATCCGTTCGTCGGTCGCTCCAGGTATCGGTACCGGTACGTACCATTAGGTTCAGCCAATCAGCAAATTCGTAGTTCAAGCTAATGTTCCCTAAGAAGCGGTCTTTCTCATTGGGGTTTACCATAGTTTGCTGCCAGAAATAAGGGTTGGTAAAGTACAGGTGTTGCCAATTCGGCGGCTCATCATTGCCTGCGGGCTGAATGTGTACCCCTTCGTAGGCCCGGTAGTTCTCTAGACGATTAAAATCTACTTGACGATGGTGCCAAATAAAGTAACTAGCACTTAAGAAGTTGCGGTTCTCCGCTCCCGACTTTATGTACTCACCCATAGCGGTCACTTTCAACTTATCGGTGAAATTATACTGCGAGTTAAGTCGAAAATTATTACGATAGTAGTCAGTGTTATGGGCAATTCCTGTCTGATCAATCCGGCCAATAGATAAGCGGAAAGAACCATTTTCGTTGCCGGCACTTAAAGCTACGCTACCGTTGGTAGTCTGACCGGTTTCCCACCACTGATCCCAGTTATTAGGATTGGGAACAAACGGCTCAGTTTCGGTACCAGTGTACCATTGGCGGATTTCGCGACCATCCATGGGTGAACCCCAGCTTTCGTCGGTACCCATGGTACCTTTAAACCCGTCTACAGTACCGCTCCAGCCGTCAGCGTACCAAGAGTTACCCGAACCACCTCCGTAAGTATTTTGAAAGCGGGGTTCGGCTAACGGACGATCAAAGGTCGTACTAAAATTTACGTCTACTCCCAGTCCGCTAGTTCCGGCACCAGATTTGGTGGTGATTAGAATAACGCCATTGGCCGCTCGTGAACCGTACAATGCGGCAGCATTAGGCCCTTTCAAAACGCTCATTTCGGCAATATTATTAGGGTCAATCTCCGAAATTCCCCCGCCGTAGCGCTGGTTATCTTCCCGCTCACCACCAGTAGCATTAGATGTCTGCTGCATCGGCACCCCATCGATGACAATCAGTGGTTGATTGTTACCCCCTACTGAAGCAAAACCCCGGATCACAAATTCTGGGTAACCCCCTGGTGAACTGTTGGTGGCCACTTGTAAGCCAGCTA
>CAKZPJ010000596.1 GCA_937138955.1 uncultured Flammeovirgaceae bacterium
CGATACGGTATTCTAAACGAAGTTAAAATTCCATTATCAGACATTGAGTCGTTGGAGCTAACGAGCCAGTCGGTAGAGAATCTTGGCTTTGCAAAACTATCCCCACTGGGGGAGATGGAAAGTCATAACGTGGTTATCAGTCTCAGCAAAGAAAATACAATGGTGGGACTTTACGGAATAAAAAAACGATTTAAAGTAGTTGGGTTGCACGTTGACGAGCCGAAGAAGTTCAAGGAGCAAATAGATCAGCTATTGTTTTTAAACCCAGAATAGGTTTTTAGCCTTATATGTAGGTAGCATAATTTAGTGTAGTCCTCTTCTTTAAGGTTGCTAGTTATTTTCCGTAGAGTTCCTTTCTAATTTGAATGACTTGATCTACAGAAACTTTTGCCACTTCAGCAATTTGCTCAATAGTTAAGATGTCTTGCTTAATAAGTCCGGCGATCATCTGATAGGTCTTTTCCTCAATACCTTTCTCAATACCTTTCTCAATACCTTTCTTAATACCTTTCTTAATACCTTGATTATACAAGCGATCTTTAGTTATGTCATAAGTAATAGGCATAGTCTTTATTTGTCTTTCTATTTCTTCATCTAAGTTACGCAAACGAGATAAAACCATCAATTGTTGTATATAGCGTTCCAGTTCAGCCGGACTGGTAGCAGTCTCTCGAAGCTTGATCACAATTTTGTTTATCACTTTGGCTGCATCTACTTGAGGGTAATCCGTCAATATAGACAGCATCACCTCTTCGGGAATATCAGAATTGAGTACCTCGTTAGTAGACAAATCGTGGATATTCTTCAATACGAACCCTGTAATTTTTTCCTCCTCTTTAAGTTCCGTACTCATGCGTGAGGGACTACTTCCTAGATAAATAACAAATTGCCTGACGGGTACTTCATACTTACGCTGTAGAATGGCTTTGTATTCGGCCATGCGGTAAACCATCCTAGCATCATCGGTAGTTTGAAATTCCAGTTGTAATATGAAAGTGGCTCCAGTAGAATCGGTAACCTGTTTCAGGTAATCTGGTTCTCGCTCAATAGTCCGCTGTATTTTATCCTTCAATTCGCTCGATTGGACAATTTGTATTCCTAGAAGCTTTTCCAGCAATGGTACGAAGATAGCCTCAATATTTTCTTTAATGATTTTATCAAACTCACCCATACCGGTGCAAGTTATCAAGAAACAATCACCTCACAACTAGCCAATGATACATAATCTGGGCGGTCGGAAACTATCTGGTGCTTGTAGCTTTTAAGTAGTTCACCTCGGTAGATTAAAAAAACTCCTGGCATCCGGAAGCCATCACCTACCAGTTTGCCAATTCCGTTACCGTGCACCACACCAGCCTTAAAGCCTCGTAACCATACTCGTAAACCAAACACCTGGGAAAATCGAGCGCGTTGTAATCGAAACAAATTATACAGATGGCACTCGGGGTCGCTGATGTGGGCTAATCCACTCAGATTGTTCTTAGCGAAATACGCTTCACCTTGGGCTGAACTTCCCATATGAATCAGTACAATTTTTACTCCCTGGCTTTCAATGGCTTTCCGCTTTTCGGCAATTTCACGCAAGGACTCTCGGCAAAATGTACAACCGAAATGCCGCAGAAAAACCAAAAGTAGCGGGTTTTGATACGAGTACTTTGAGAGGTTACTCCCTTGACGTATTGAGAATTTTGCTAAGGTTTCAGAAAGTGGTTTTTCGGGATTAGTATTCTGGGCTTCATAAGGCGCCTGCCATTCTCGAAATACCCAATACAGCGTGACCCCTAACGGAGCCAGCCAGATCAGATCTTTTACAGCAAAATATAGTACTAATTGATGCGTAATGACATCAGAAATCCAGCCCGCGATAACAGCTACAGCTTCTATCAGTTTGATCAGAAATCCTAGCAACAGTACCAACAAACCCTTCACCGGATTAAAGGAGGTAAAATAATACGTTACGCCGAAGAGCATAGCGATAGCTCCAATCATATTCCAGGGTAATAGTACTGCGGGTACTTCCATTTGTGCCCATCGGAGTAACCCTTCAGTAGCGAACACTAAAATCAGCCCCCACAGCAGGTTGGTGAACCCGATGAAGCGCAACAACATACCAATCCATTCAGGCAGCCGTTTCATGGGTATTTTGTTTTCGTACTTGAATCATTCGAATGAATATAACAGTCAAAGGGAACAGCCACAGCAAATCGTTCATAATCAGGTGAAACAGGTAGGGTTGCGTTATTTCCGAGTGCATTACAATAAAGTAGAACCCGATAGCTCCCACAGCTTTTGATAAGATTCCTAAAGGAACCACCCACCAAAATCGTCGTGGGTAAAGGGCTACTAAAATATAAGCTGCTCCAAACAATAGCACTCCCGCTCCTTGCCATTTAATTAATCCGGGTGGATCGATTGATGTTTCGGTGATCCATTGATAGAAAGAAGCCGGAAAATAATAGATGAAGGCTCCCCAACCGACGTTGTAAGCACCTGCTAACAGTAGCAATCCCCGCATCCAAGGCTCTATCCGCAACGGTAGTTGTCGCAATGGCGATGATTCTTCCATAATTGGGGTAACTGACTGTTTTCCGTTTTGGTTACCAAACTGAGGAATATTTAATGAACATAGCTACCAGCGTTGATGTCGATGGTGGCTCCGGTGGCATGATCGGCTAACCCACTCAATAGAAAGGCAACGGTAGGGGCAATGTCTTGCGGTTGGGTGAGCGAAGCGAGAGCAATATCGTTTTTAACGTACTCTTCGCCGTACTTCTCAATAAAGTCTTCGGCCATATCGGTACGAGTAAAGCCGGGAGCTACCGTAAAGGCTTTAATATTCTGCTTACCGTACGCGCGAGCAATTGATCGGGTAAGTGCTACCACTCCACCTTTCGAGGCAGCGTAAGCCAGAAAGTCGCTGGTATCTCCCCGGAAGGCCGCTCGGGAGGAGATACTTACAATTCGACCACCACCAGTTTCTTGAAAATGGTTAATTGCTTTCTTGCTGAGCAGTCCGGTAGCATGTAGATTTACCGACATGGTTTTAGACCAACTATGAATGAACGCCTTGTCATCGGATTCTACATCAGCACTAATGGCTATTCCCGCATTATTGACCAGGGCATCTATCCGACCAAACTTATCAACCACCTCACGAAACAATTGTAACACTTCTTCCGCCTCACTTAAATCGGCCTGAAAAGGTAGAGAGCCGTTTTCTAGCTTGTTAACTAGTTGTTCAGCAGTTTCTCGGCTCTGGTGATAGTGTACCGCAACGCGCGCTCCAGCTTCAGCGAGTTGCTCAGCAATTGCCCGACCAATGCCTCGGGTAGCTCCGGTAACTAATATATTTTGGTTAGATAAATCGATTTTCATACTCATAGCTAATGCAAAAAAAGAAGCAAAACAATTTGAGCTACTTCAGAGGACGATATGTTATCTTACAAGCTGGGCAGACATATTCATCTCCGTGATCTTACAGTTTGATCCCCATTAAATGTTTTTCGGCATAATCCTGTATCCAACCTATATCCGGGTTATCGGTATTAATGTCTATGCCGTGGTTTTTAACTGCTTCAAAAAATTGACCACCGTATTCTTGGTTACCCCAGCAGTTAGGGCAGAGGCCTATCGGTGCCAGATCTTCTTTTTTGCCATTTTTAATATACTCCCAAATATTTTCTGAAATACTCATAGTTCTTCAACATTTTAGCTTGATCTTATTCTCAGTAAGAAATCATTGTAAAACGAAAATAGAAGTTTTTACTAGCAGTTTAGTTAATTTAAGAGTGAAATCATCTACAACCTCTTGTTCTACTTATGCTTGCCTTCACTTCTAAGCTATTCTTCGGTTTCTTATTCGTCATCCTCGGGCTATTAATACTAAGTGCTCACAACCCTCCAGAAAGTGAAAAACCACTCAACGTTCTAATTCTGCACACCGACCAGTGGCGAGCCCAAGCATTCGGTTACCGGGGCGACCCAAACGTAAAAACACCACATATCGATCAGCTGGCAGCAGAGAGTGCAAATTTATTCAATGCTGTTTCAGGGATGCCGGTATGTACACCTCATCGGGCATCATTGCTAACCGGAAAGCACCCACTTACCCACGGTTTGTTTATGAACGACGTGCAACTAGATACTAGTGCGGTAACCATTGCCGAAGTATTGGCCGATGCCGGTTATCAAACCGGGTACATTGGAAAGTGGCACCTGGACGGAAGGGGGCGGCATAATTTTACTCCACCCGGTGGTCGACGGCAGGGCTTCCAGTACTGGAAAGCTTTAGAATGCTCCCACAACTACAATAACTCCGCTTATTACACCGCTAGTTCTCCCGAGAAGAAGTATTGGGAAGGCTACGACGCCCTTGCTCAGGCGGAGGATGCCCAGCAGTATATTCAAGAGCACGCGCAAGATGAGCAGCCTTTTTTTCTATTTGTAAGTTGGGGTACTCCGCACGCGCCCTATCAAACCGCGCCCCAGCAGTACCGAGATATGTACGATCCGAGGGAGATACAGCTTCATCCGAACGTACCTCCTGAAATGGATTCTATGGTACGGAATGATCTAGCTGGATACTACGCTCACTGCACCGCCTTGGACGATCAAATAGCCAGCATTTTGCAAACGCTGGAAGAAACTAGAACCAGCGATAATACGATTATTCTGTTTACTTCTGACCACGGTGATCTACTCGGTTCACACCGAGCCTACAAAAAGCAGCAGCCCTACGAAGAGTCTATCCGAGTGCCCATGCTGATTCGCCATCCGCAAATCACCCCAAGTGAATATCCAGCCCTAATGAATTCTTACGATATTATGCCAACCCTTCTAGGGTTAGCTAGGCAGGAAGTTCCCGCTTCTGCGGAGGGATATGATTTTAGCAACTACCTGATCGAGGAATTACCATTACCTGATACCACCACACTGATTAGCTGTGTGCAACCATTCGGTCAATGGAACCGCTTTGATCGCGGAGGTAAGGAGTACCGAGGCATTGTTACGCTACGCTTCACCTATACCCGAGACCTAAACGGCCCGTGGTTACTGTTCGATAATCCGGCAGATCCTTACCAGATGAATAATCTGATAGATGACCCTGCTTACGCTGATATTCAACAGCGCTTGGACGAATTACTCACCGAGAAACTAAAGGAGCAAGACGATGAATTTCGTCCGGGTATGGAATACATTCGGGAGTGGGGGTATACTGTAGATGCCAAAGAAACAGTGCCTTACTCTCCTTAGGAACGATAAAACAATCGCGCGGCGACCGTAAGATACCCATTTTAACTTGTCCTTTTGGGG
>CAKZPJ010000597.1 GCA_937138955.1 uncultured Flammeovirgaceae bacterium
AAACCCAATATTCCGGTTGTGATGATCACTAAGAGCGAGGAAGAGATGATTATGGAGCAAGCCATTGGCGCAAAAATCAGCGATTACCTGATTAAGCCGCTTAACCCAAACCAGATTCTGCTCTCTATCAAAAAGATTCTGGATAACCGACGGTTGGTTACTGAGAAAACTAATATGAGCTATCAGCAGGATTTTCGGAACCTCAGCATGGCTTACAGCGATGATATTGATCACCGGGAGTGGATTGAAATTTACCGAAAGCTAATTTTTTGGGAGCTAGAAATTGATAATACCGAAGAGCGAAGTATGTCGGAAGTGCTCGACAACCAAAAAGATGAAGCCAACTCCAACTTTGCTCGTTTCATTACCGATAACTATGATTTGTGGTTAAATGAAGTGGGAGTAGATAAACCATTACTCTCGCACGAGTTGATGACCAAGCGAATTTTTCCTGAGCTAAAAGCGGATCAACCGCTCTTCTTTATTCTGATTGATAACTTACGCTTCGATCAGTGGAAAATCATTGAACCCATTATTGCCGATCATTATACGGTAGAAGAAGAATCGTCGATGTACTCTATTTTACCGACTACCACAGCTTTTTCGCGCAATTCCATTTTTTCAGGAATGTTACCTGCCGAAATGGCGAAGTACCACTCCGATATTTGGGTGGGTGACGATCAGGAAGAAGGTAAAAATAATCACGAACACGAGTTTTTGAAGCGACAGCTCAAGAAGAATCGCTTGGACATAAAAAGTAGCTACCACAAGATTATCCGTACTGAGCAGGGCAAACAGTTGTTAGATAATGTCCCCAACCTGATGAAAAACGATCTGAACGTAGTGGTCTATAACTTTGTAGACATGCTTTCTCACGCTCGCACCGATATGGAAATGATCCGAGAGCTGGCTCCCGATGAGGCTGCTTATCGCTCTATTACCAAATCTTGGTTTTTGCATTCTCCTTTGCTCGACCTATTCAAGTGGCTATCGAGGGAGTCGGTAAAAGTTGTTGTGGCGACTGATCATGGTACCATTCGAGTAAAACGCCCCGCGAAAATTATTGGCGATCGGAATACCAACACCAATTTGCGCTACAAGCAGGGGAAAAATCTCAACTTCGATAATAACCGAGTGTTTGCCGTACGTCGTCCAGAAGATTTGCATCTGCCTCGCCTAAATGTATCAACCACGTACGCTTTTGCTACGCAGGATTACTTCTTTGCGTATCCTAACAATTACAATTATTACGTGAATTACTACCGAGACACTTTCCAGCATGGGGGAGTATCCTTAGAAGAAATGATTGTGCCACTGATTACCCTAACTCCCAAGAATGCCTAGAGATGAATGGGTTCATGAAGCAGTGCAGGAAGTAAACTTGTCTCAAGTTGCTGAGAAGTTGATTAATTGGGGAGATTCTTACGATATTTGGCTATTTCAGGGAGATTTGGGAGCAGGAAAAACCACATTGATTAAAGAATTGGGTCAGCATTGGAAAGTAGTAGATCAGATGAGTAGCCCAACATTTTCCATTGTGAATGAATACGAGACGTCGGGCGGACAGCGTATTTATCATTTCGATTTTTATCGCCTGAAGCATGAATCAGAGGCCCTAGATATTGGTGCTGAAGAATATTTTGATTCAGGAAGTTACTGTCTAATTGAATGGCCTGAAAAAATTCCTAATTTGCTGCCGGATCGGCACCTTCAAATTTTTTTAGAAGTACAGCCCGATCAGAGTCGCACTATTTACGCGTCTAAACATGAATGACTCAACTAAGCCGGAAACGCTAGTAAGCACATCATCTTCTGAGATTAAAGAGCTTGCCAAAGAGCAGGTATTATATCCTCAGGAGCAGTTAGCGACGGTAAAAGAAAGCAATAAGTCGCTTCAGATCGGAATTCCAAAGGAGGTATCTCCGCAGGAAAATCGTTTGTTACTTACCCCATCTTCCGTAGGAGTAATTACTAACCTGGGGCACCGGGTGAAGATAGAAACCGAAGCTGGGGTCGATGCTAAATTTTCTGATAACGAGTACAGTGAGTCTGGGGCAAAAATTGTGTATTCGGCTAAAGAAGCCTTTGATGCAGAAATTGTGCTTAAGGTTGCCCCACCTACGCTAGAAGAGATTGAGTATCTTCCTGTAGGGTCTACATTAATCTCGGCGTTGCACATGGGTAATCAAACTCCCGAATTTATCCATGCGCTGAATAAGCGAAAAATTACTGGAGTAGCTTTTGAGTTTATTGAAGACAAGGTAGGCGGTATGCCCGTAGTTCGGGCTATGAGCGAGATTGCTGGTAGTACGGTAATGACGGTGGCGGCTCACTATCTAAGCAGTAGTACCAACGGTAGTGGAATAATTTTGGGTGGTATTACGGGAGTGCCTCCTACCAAGGTAGTGATTTTGGGAGCGGGCACGGTGGGAGAATACGCTGCTCGTACTGCTATCGGCCTGGGTGCCGAAGTAAAAATATTTGATAATCAACTGTATAAACTACGTCGGATAAAGCACACGTTGGGCCAGCAGATATACACTTCAACGATGGATGTGGTCACGCTAAGCAATGCGTTGGAAGAGGCGGATGTAGTGATTGGAGCTATCCGAGCCGAAAAGGGAACCAACCGCATGGTGATAACCGAAGAGATGGTGGCTAACATGAAAGCCGAATCTGTGATTGTAGATGTGAGTATTGATCAGGGAGGTTGTATTGAGACGTCGGAAATAACCAGCCTAAAGAAGCCAGTCTTCCGTAAGTACAACGTAATTCACTACTGCGTACCCAATATTGCTTCGCGGGTGCCGCGTACGGCCACCACCGTATTTAGTAATATTTTCACTCCTATTCTCTCGCAAGTTTGCGATGCCGGCGGAGTAGACGAAATGATTTATAACTACCGCTGGTTTATGAAGGGCATCTACACCTACCGAGGCAGCCTCACTAATGCCGCTATCGGCAAAAAATTCAACCTTCGCTCCCGCGACTTGCACCTGCTGATGGCGGCGCGGATTTAGTTTTAATAAAACTTGATTTCATGGAAGGCTGAGCATAATGCTCAGTTTGTATATTCGTTTTAGCGGTTGTCACCTACTGGCTTAAACTTATTGAGCTTTTCCGCAGATTCTCGGAAATACTCTTTTTCTTCCTCAAAGGTCATATTTCGGATATCCTTTCCGATCTGAATTCGTCTGCTTTGCATCAATTCAACGGCATCGAATTCTTTATTATTCATCCATTGATATTGTCATTTCTAGCATCCTGATAAAAGACGATTTTCGGGAGTATTCTGATGTGATTTGGTTCAGAAATGTATTGAAATCACTTTGGGTGTTGAAATACTCATTCATTGATTTTAACTCCTGTAGTTTGGATACGGCGATCTTATAATATTTACTGTTTCCCAGTTCTATATTTTCGATAATCTCTTGTTTTATCTTGTCTTCATTTTGAAGAATATCATTCATTTTCTTCAATTCTTGCTGGGCTTTTTCCTGCTGCTCCACCTTCCTTCTGGATTGCTCTACTACCGCCGCTTTTTCTCCAATTTCAGCCAATCGTATCTGTTCATCTTCGCCTTTATTGGCTTTTTTATCTCCCAACTCCTTTACCAACCGGGCTTTCAGGTTGGGTTCATCTCTTAATATCATTTGTAAATATTGAGCCATTCTATCTTTAGGCATTCTGAAAATTCGGTCTTCAAAATCAGTTTCTCCTTCTTCCTGTTTACTATACAATTGCATAACATCTAACCAATCCTGACTAACCAGGCAAAATTCTTGGGCGGCGCGACCGCTTGCGTTTAAAGGAAGTAAATTGGGGGGAATCAAGCTTGCGTCGAAGCTATAATCGAACTCAAACTCGTCGCTTTTATACAAATCCTCTAAAAAACGTAACCACATCACGAATAGCGATTGGTAATCCCCCCGCATGATCTCATCCCGGATATTTAGAAATTCTTCTCCGTAGTTATCTTCTTCTATCCATCCTAATCCGTCTTCTTCACTGAAACTAATATCAAGAATGACAAACTCTGACTTCTTGAATATTCGTATATCTTGGGCGTAGCTAGAAATAACACTAATCCTGTATTTTCTGAGGAATTCGTAATCAACTAAGTCAGCGGGAAACTTCATCATTATTCGCTTGCTTCCCCAGTTAGCGATATAGAACATAAAGTCGAAATAGTTTATCAGGACTTCTTCCTCGTCGTAACGAAAGTCACTATAGCTATACGTAAACACGGCTTTTCGTGACGAAAGTTGAACTCGACTTGACATTCCCCGAACTGATTCTAAATCTTCTGAATTTAAAGGTTTGTCTACTGCGTGGAATTCATAATATTGGAACTCGCTCATATCTTTAATTTCTGTATTTCAGTTTGTCGCGTAGAACGGTTTGGTTAGCCGTATTATAGAGCGAAGCGGAATATTGTCGGCCGCTCTAGCTGTTCTGCGCGGAGTTCACCTTTCAATTTCAGTCCAAATTTTATGTAGCAACTAAGTCAGTGGGGTTGATATTTAGTTCTTGAAGCTTCTCTTTTAGTTCTCCTAAAAATTGTTCTCTACGGTATTTATACTGAATCAGCATCAAATCTTCCTGATCTCCTTTATCTTGGTGCGAAGAGATCATCTCATCAACTGATTTTATTTATTCTAATAAATCAGAGACTCTCGCTATTCTCTTATTGTTGATTTCTGCATTTTCCATCTTCTCTAGTCTTTTTCTTTAAATTCAAGTTCAACATACCCTTTTAGATGCCTTTTCTCTCTTTTGTCTTTACTACTTTTTGTGAACCAATCAGTCTAATACAATATATTTGATCTCGTATAGGATCGTAATGTATGACCTTCTGGATAGACAATCAACAGGTAAGCATCTAACCCATATTTTTTTGGAGCATCATTCCTGATAAATTCTCTTCTGATGGTAACCTCTTTTTCTTCGATTGCTCTCAAATCAATGATAAGTATCACCCGTACGGATAATTCATTGATAGATGATTTAACTTTCCTGAAAAGTCGTATCTAAAAAATTACTCTTCACCATAAACTATTGCATAATATGAACTTATCGGTACTGCTTCTTATTGATGTGCAACAAGGCCTGGATGATCCGTATTGGGGCAAGCGTAATAATCCTCAGGCGGAACAAAGGATGGCGC
>CAKZPJ010000598.1 GCA_937138955.1 uncultured Flammeovirgaceae bacterium
CAATGCCTACTACATTCGCCCCAGCTTGATTTATTTCGTAAGTAAGCTCACCCGTACCACAGCCTAAGTCCAAAATAGCTTCGCCTACCTGCGGATTGAGCCAGTCAATAAGGTCGGCACCAAACTGGTAGACAAACGCGTGTTTCTGCTGGTATAGGTCAGCATTCCATTGGTAGGGCATTATTTAAGTTGACAGTGGACAGAGAATAATTGAAAGCGGTATTGTATCGCTTCGTTTACGCAGAATCAAAAAAAGAGCGAAGTTATACCCCCTGGCCCCCTTTAATAACAAGGGGGAATATAGGATATGGTTCTACGGGCGTAGCTCGCGGACTTTACTACCGGCTTGCCACATTTCAGAGTCTTTTAGTTCGTCTAACTCTACCTGTAACTTCTCACGGTAGTCAGACTGGCTATTGCGCTCGATAGTAATTCGAGCTTCGTTGCCAGTTTCTACGCTTTCGTACAAATCATCAAATACGGGTTTCACTGCATCGCGGAAACGATCTTTCCAATCTAGTGCGCCTCGTTGGGCAGTGGTAGAACAGTTAGCGTACATCCAGTCCATACCATTTTCTCCAACTAAGCGGATCAGGCTTTGGGTGAGTTCTTCTACTGTTTCGTTGAAAGACTCACTGGGAGAATGCCCTTTGCTGCGAAGCAAATTATACTGAGCTTCCATCACGCCCGCTAAAGCCCCCATCAGAATACCACGCTCACCGGTCAAGTCACTGTGAACCTCCTTCTTAAAAGTAGTCTCGAATAAATAGCCCGAACCTACCCCAATGCCCACGGCCAAAATGCGCTCCTTGGCATTTCCGGTAACGTCTTGATAAATAGCGTAGCTAGAATTAATTCCTTTTCCGTCTAAGAATAACCGACGAACACTGGTACCAGATCCTTTGGGTGCTACCAGCATTACGTCTATGTTATCAGAAGGAATAATACTCGTTTCTTCGTGGAATGTTACTGCGAAGCCGTGCGAGAATACTAAAGCCTTTCCATCGGTTAAGTACTTTTTCATAGTGGGCCAAACTGCAATTTGCCCAGCATCAGATAGAAGGTTACAAATGATAGTACCTCGTTCGCAAGCTTCTTCAATCGGGAATAAGGTTTCTCCTTCTACCCATCCGTCTTCAATAGCTTTTTGATAGGTTTTAGAATCTTTACGCTGACCAACAATTACATTAAAGCCGTTGTCGCGCAGGTTTAAACCCTGAGCAGGCCCTTGTACTCCGTATCCAATAATCGCGATGGTCTCGTCTTTTAAGGTATCTAGTGCTTTGGAGAGTGGGTATTCCTCTCGGGTGACGACACTCTCGTCAACGCCACCAAAATTAATAGTTGCCATGTGTTTTGTTTCGTTTAGTAGTTATGGGGAATGAAAAATTAAAAGTTACAGATTTGAAAATTAGCTTGTAGCTAGGAGCAGGGAGTTTATTAGATGTACCCCCTGCTCTTAGCCCCTAGCTCCCCGCTCAGTAGCTGACTCCTGGGCTACGTTCCGGATCTTTTAGTTCATGAAATTCTTCGTCAGAATACCAGCCTTCGGGTCCAATATTCTTAGCGTATTGACTAAAGCGGTACTGATCTTTGACCAAAGCAATGCGCCCTGATTTTACAAATTCTAGAATACCGTGGGGTTCTAGTAGATGAAGCATCGTAGTAATATCTTCTTTCTTTCCGGTTTTCTCAATAATGATATAATCATCGGTAGAAAAAGCTACTTTAGCCTGATGGCGATGCGCAATAGCCATCACCTCCTCTCGCTGCTGAAAGTCTTCGGTAGCTACTTTATAATACGCTATTTGTCCGTAGAAAACCTGCTCGTCTTCATTATGAAACACGAACAATACGCCAATAATCTTGCGGATTTGCTGAATGAGTTTTTGTATTTTATTTGCGTCGTAGTCAATAACAATCGTGAAACGAGAGATTCCTTTACGCTCGGTTTCGGAGACGGTCAGGCTCTCAATGTTAGTCCGCCGACGCGAAAAAATGATAGTGATTCGGTTTAACAGACCGAAGTTGTTTTCGGTGAATACGATAATGGTGTAGCGTCGTTTCATAGTAATTATATATTAGACAATTGCTGATGATTAGCTTGCAAAGATGAATTAACTTCCTGTTGATCAGAAACAGAATATCAGAAGGAACACTCAATTTGGTGGTTGTACCATCGCATCATTTCCTTTTCTACCATCACTTTATTGATCGTTTCGTCATCTAGCAGATTCTCGTAACTAATCTCTTTTATATCTAGACAGTATTGTACCAACAACCATCCTCGGTAATAACGTCGGGGAGCAATGGTACCATTATCAAAAGTGATTTCCCACCCATCCGAATCTGCCTGTTCTTGTTTTATTTTTCGGGTTATGTTACTGACTAAATCCTGTTGAGCCGCGGCTTTTCTAGAAACATACTCAGCATACCCCTCCCACTTCCAGTGAGGATGCCCCGCTATTGGGTTCGACCTCCAGAGTCCGAACTTCAAAAACTGTAAACAATGGGTGGCTTCATGGGCAATCAGTTCGGAAAGATTCCACTTATATCCATTTTTCTCAACAGTATTAGTTTGATAGTTAGTTGTACCCTTCAAAACAGCTTTATTAGAAAACCCCCACCCAAAGGCTCTACCCCTCACTTTTTCCATCAGTATTGGGTAGTATGAACCATCGTCTAAGCAGATGTTTAATGCTGTATTCTTATGGTACAAATCACTCTGCTCAATTGAAGAAAGGGCGTTAGCAAATGCTGAGAAGAAAGCATCATCAAGGGGTGCATTGTGATAAATTGTATGATTACCTACCGTAGTTTGGTTAGCGTAAAGAATAGCCGGATTCATTACAATACCTACCAATAACCCCGCTGAAAGAATTCCGGTAGCCGAAAGTCGCAGCATCCATTTCCTAATAATCTGTTTCATCTTTCGCCTACTCTAATCGTATCTGATCTACCCCAGCACCGGAAGGAACCATCGGAAATACATTGGTTTCTTTTTCTACCATTACCTCTAACAAGTAAGACTGCTCAGAATTAATTAGTGTATCAAGAGAGGCTGATAAATCATCAGCATGGTTGCATTGGTGTCCACTAATTCCGAAACCCTTGGCAATGGTAATAAAGTCGGGATTGGTTAACTCAACAAACGAATACCGATTATCAAAGAACAACTCTTGCCACTGCCGCACCATACCCAGATAATTATTATTCATTATAATAATTTTTACGGGTTGCCCACTTTGCGCAATGGTCCCTAGCTCCTGAATGGTCATTTGAAAACAGCCATCACCAATGATGGCGTATACATCGCGATGGGGTGCGCCCATTTTTGCTCCAAGAGCCGAAGGTAGCGCGTAACCCATGGTTCCTAGTCCACCGGAGGTAAGCCAACTATCAGTTTTATTGAATGTGGAGTAGCGAGCCGAAGCCATCTGGTGCTGTCCAACATCAGCGACAATTACCCCATCTCCATTCGTTTTCTCTGACAACATCCGTACTACTTCCCCCATCTTAATACATTCGCCCTCAGCAGTAAAGTCATTTTGAATAACTTTTTGGTATTCTTCCTCGTGACATTTGGCAAACTCGTTTAGCCACCCTTCGTGTGTTTTCTCTTTTACTTTAGAAGTTAGTTCTACTAAAGCTGCCTTGGCATCGGCAATAATACCTACCGTAGCGGGTACGTTCTTGCTGATTTCGGCGTGATCAATATCAATATGAATTACCTTTGCCTGCTTGGCATAACGTTCTAAATTTCCGGTTACCCGGTCGTCGAAGCGCATTCCTACCGCAATAATCACATCAGCCTGGTTAGTAAGAACATTGGGACCGTAATTGCCGTGCATCCCCAGCATTCCTACATACAGCGGATGTTCCGATGGAAAGGCAGAGAGACCGAGCAACGTACTAGCTACCGGAATGCCCGTTTTCTCTACAAAAGCTTTTAGCTCTTCTTGCGCTTCCGAAAGCAGAATTCCGTGGCCAGCGAACAAAAACGGACGCTCTGCGGCATTCAGTAATTTGACCGCTTCGGCAATATCTTCTTCTCGAGGAGCACTAGCCGGTTTATAGCCTTTAATTTGTCTGCGCTTCTCGTAAGTAAACGGAATGCTCATGTCTTTCATCTGAGCATCCTTCGTAATGTCAACCAGTACAGGACCTGGGCGACCAGTGCGGGCAATATAAAAAGCCTTAGCAATGATATAAGGAATCTCGTCAGGATTAGCCACCTGGTAGCACCACTTAGTAATAGGCATAGCCAAACTCATTACATCCGTTTCCTGAAAAGCATCGGTTCCCAGGTAGGGTTCAGCTACTTGGCCAGTAATACAAACAATTGGTACTGAGTCAAGCATGGCGTCGGCAATACCAGTCACCAGATTGGTGGCTCCAGGACCGGATGTTGCGAAGCAGACACCAGGTTTCTTCGCCATTTGAGCGTAACCTTCTGCCGCATGAGTTGCCCCTTGCTCGTGGCGCACCAATATATGATTTAGCTGCTCTCGGTAATGATAGAGAGCATCATAAATCGGCATAATTGCTCCCCCTGGGTAGCCGAAAATAGTATCTACTTCTTCTTCAAGCAGCGATAAAATCAACGCCTCTGAGCCATTTACTACCTGATCGGTTTCTTTTATTAAAATATTCTCCGCTTCATGATCGTGGTGTAGCGGGTGATCGTACAACTTCTTTACTGCTTTTTCTGTCACTAATGCCATATCTACTCAAATTAATTACTCAATTGCTAAATGATCAAATTGCTGAATGATTCTATTGTTAACGGCTTGTTAATTGTTTAAGATTCATCAGTTACGCAGCCCTGAGAGGCTGAAGCAACCGATTTTGCGTATTTGTATAATAGTCCGGAAGTTTCTGAAAGAGGTGGTTGTTTCCACTGACTTTTTCTCTCTTCCAGTTCTTCATCAGTCAGCTTTACTGAAAGCTGATTGTTTTCTATATCCACTAAGATGCCATCACCATCCTGTAACAGCCCAATTGGGCCACCCTCAAATGCTTCGGGAGTAATATGGCCCACCACAAAACCGTGAGTCCCCCCCGAAAAACGTCCGTCGGTAATCAATGCCACTTTATTGCCAAGACCCGCACCCATAATCGCGGAAGTAGGTTTCAGCATTTCTCGCATTCCTGGTCCTCCTTTGGGGCCTTCGTACCGAATTACGATCACATCACCCGCTTGTATTTTTCGCTGGTCGATAGCGTGGTTAGCATCGTCTTCGCTCTCAAATACACGTGCTGTTCCTTCAAACTTCAGCCCTTCCTTACCGGTAATCTTCGCTACTGCACCTTCAGGAGCAAGATTTCCGAACAGCATCTGTAAATGCCCTGATTTTTTAATGGGCTGACTCATTGGGTAGATAATTTTCTGTCCTTCACCCAACCCCGGAAGGTCTTCTAGATTTTCAGCAATAGTTTTTCCGGTCACGGTCTGACAAGTTTCATTCAAGAAACCTTCTCTTGACAAAAACTTCATGACAGCCGGAATACCTCCTATATTATGCAGATCTTCCATCAAATACTTCCCGCTAGGCTTGAGGTCAGCCACAAATGGAGTGCGGTCGCTAACCTCCTGGAAGTCTTTTAGCGTAAGTTGAATACCAACGCTCTTTGCTACTGCAATCAGGTGTAATACTGCATTAGTTGAACCACCTAATGCCATCACCAGTGTCAGCGCATTATCAAAAGATGCCCGAGTCAGTATGTCCGATGGTTTGATGTCATGCTCCAAGAGATAGCGCATTGCCTCGCCTACCTGCTTTAATTCTTCTACCTTATGGTTACTAGTAGCCGGATTGGATGAACTGTAAGGCAAACTCATTCCCATTGCTTCAATCGCTGAAGCCATTGTGTTGGCGGTGTACATTCCACCGCAAGCTCCAGCCGTTGGGCAAGATCGCTTTACTACTTCTTTGAAGTCTTCTGGAGTAATATCGCCAGTAATCTTTTTACCGTAAGCTTCGAAAGCCGATACAATATTTAGATCTTCGCCTTGATAATGGCCAGGGCTAATCGTTCCACCGTAAACTAAAATAGCCGGGCGATTTAGTCTACCCAGTGCCATCATAGCTCCGGGCATATTCTTGTCACAACCGACAATTGGTACTACGGCATCGTAGCATTGGGCTTGCACAACAGTTTCAATTGAGTCCGCAATAATATCACGGGAAGGAAGCGAGTAGCGCATACCGGGTGTACCCATTGACATTCCATCGCTCACTCCAATCGTGTGGAAAATTAACCCGATTAGGTCTTGATTCTGTACTGACTCTTTTACGTCCTGAGCAAACCCATTTAGATGCATATTGCAGGTATTGCCCTCGTAACCGGTACTAGCAATTCCGACCTGAGCTTTGGAAAAATCATCGTCCTTCAGTCCTACTCCATAAAGCATTGCCTGAGCTCCCGGTAGTGAGTCGTCCTGCGTTAAGGTGGCACTGTACTTATTAAGTTGATTACTCATAGTGTATAAAAAAAGCTCTTCCCAGGGTGAGAAGAGCTTCATGGTTATAATATATCTTCTATTCTCACCCCGTTGTTGGCGTAATAACGACTAGGACCACCACGATAATGATAATAGATAAAATCATTAGATATCAAAATTGAAGCATTAAACATACAGAGTGTTCGTGAATATTGCAACTTTTAAAAGTTTTTTATGCATTCACGCGATTGCTGGCGTATACCAACGTGGCAATTTTATCTCCCACCTCTTCGGTTGAAAGCGGGTTGTCATGGTTAATATCTTCCGTTACTTCGCCATTGTCTAGCACTTGCTGTACTGCCGCTTTAATAGCATTACTTTCTTCTACCATATTGAAGGCATAATTTAGTAGCATGGCTGCAGATAAGATTGCCCCAATAGGGTTGGCCCGCAGTTGACCCGCTACTTCCGGATATGAGCCGTGAATGGGTTCAAAAAGAGCAACTTTTTCACCTACCGAAGCCGAGGGTAGCATTCCAAGCGAGCCGGTAATAACCGAGGCAGCATCGGTCAGGATATCTCCGAACATATTTTCGGTAAGCACTACATCAAATACACTGGGATTTTGGATCAGCTTCATGGCAGCATTGTCAATGTACATGTAGCTCAGTTTAATTTCAGGAAAGTCTTGGCTGTATTCCCGTACGGTTTCCCGCCACAGGCGCGAAGTAGCCAATACGTTAGCTTTATCTACCAAAGTCACTTTCTTCTTTCGCTTCATGGCAGCTTCAAAAGCCAATTTTGTGATGCACTGGATTTCCTCCTTGCTGTAGATGCAAGTGTCAAAAGCCACATCCCCACTTTCATTACGGCCTCGGGGTTCGCCAAAATAAATACCTCCGGTCAGCTCTCGAAATACTACAAAATCTACCCCTTCTATAATATTCGCTTTTAACGGCGATATTTCACTGATTGCCGGATAGCTTTTGATGGGCCGCACATTGCTATACAAGCCTAGTTTTTTTCGCATAGCCAGAAGCCCTTGCTCTGGACGAACTTTGGCGTTAGGATCGTTATCGTACTTAGGATGACCAATTGCCCCAAAAAGGATAGCATCGGCTTTGAGACATAGCTTCTCGGTCGCTTTGGGAAAAGGGTTGCCGGTTTTGTCAATCGCAGCCGCTCCTACTAAGCCCTCTTCGTAAGTAAACTCATGGCCGAACGCTCGCTCTATGGCTCGTAAAACTTTAAGCGCTTGTTTGGTTACTTCCGGTCCGATTCCATCTCCGGCTAGTACCGCTATTTTTTTTTTCATGATTCTTTTTTTTTCTCAATTGAGCGCGTAAATATAGAAGTTAGACTGAATAAAGTGCTTGCGCTTCAAAGTTTTCTATTGCTTCCCGTTGACTTAATAAATAGTCTATATCGTCGTAGCCATTTTCTAAGCAGTACTTTTTATACGGATTGATATCGAATGATTCGGTCTCACCCGTAGTCAGCAGGGTAATGCTTTGATTAGCCAAATCAACACGAAGCTCAGTATTGGCTTCAACTTCGTATTGGTTGAAAATTTTTT
>CAKZPJ010000599.1 GCA_937138955.1 uncultured Flammeovirgaceae bacterium
TTGAACATCCGAGCGACTTTCAGTAACCCAGACATGCTGATAGCATCAGTGATCCGGCCTTCCATTATCAACGAAACCGCGGAAGCCAAAGGCAGACGTTTGATTTTTATATCTTCAGTATCTTCAAATTCCGGTTCACCATACGTTAAATCTTGAGCTAAAAAAATAAACCCCTCTTCATCAGTCACCGAGTTGGAGGTATGGATTCGCATGATATTATCCCAGCGATGAGCGGTTAACCCTGTTTCTTCTTTCAATTCTCTTTGAGCTGATAGAAGAGCACCATCTTCTTTACTACCTCCTCCCATCGGAATCTCCCAGGAATATTCATCTATTGTATAACGATACTGCCCTACCAACCAAGTGTGCATCTCCTCATCTACCGGAATAATGCCAATAGCTAAATTCTTAAAACTTACTTTTCCGTAAATACCTTGACCTCCACTGGGGTTAATCACCTGGTCTTCGTAAACCTCAATCCAAGGGTTATCATATACCTGCTTTCGCGCTAATCGCTGCCACGGATTACTGGTTTTTGCTAACTTCTCCATAGTATTTATTAAAATATCTCTAAAATTTACGAAAATTTCGAGATAAAGATACAGGCGATGTACTAAATTAGAAACAATAGATAGAGCGTAGCGAAGGGCAATAAAGGATTATCGAATTGCTAACTGGTTAAACAACTGGGATACTGACCAGTTGAAAAGGTTTGAAGTCACACGTTCAGACTTCTAACACTCGTTTTCACATTTCGCCTTTCACATCTCATCCCTCACATTTTGTAATCTAGTCGTCTAGCTTCTTAAAGAAATCCCACATTACAATGCCTATACTTACTGAAACATTCAATGAGTGTTTGGTGCCAAACTGCGGAATTTCCAAACAGGTATCAGCATTGGCTACTACCTCTTCTTCTACTCCGAATACCTCATTGCCAAAAATGAGACAATACTTACAATCGTGGTAAGGCATAAAATCTTGAAGCGGAACGCTTTCATCAGCCTGCTCTACGCAAATGATTTTATAGCCAGCTTCTTTCAATTCATCTACCACTTCCTTCGTTTTATCCTGGTGAGTCCAGGCCACCGATTCAGTAGCTCCCAAAGCAGTTTTATTAATATCGCGGTGGGGTGGTTGGGCGGTAATACCGCACAGATAAATTCTTTCGATTCGGAATGCATCAGCAGTTCGGAAAGCCGACCCGACATTATGCATACTCCGAACGTTATCCAACACAATGACAATAGGCCGTTTCTCTTCGACTTTATACTCATCCACACTGAGTCTGCCGAGTTCTTCGTTCTTTAGTTTTCTCATAGATGTGTTTCGTTTAATTAATCTCCGAGATTGGTAATGGTATTGAGATATATGAGTTAGTGATCAGACTAAAACAATATGTAACCTTAATTACATATTCTAAAACCTAATCTCCAACCCCTAACGACTTTATCTCCTGTAAAGGAGAACGAAATTTTGTAACTTATCAAGATAACTACCCAGAGAATTGTTTTGCAGTGAAATTCTTTTGCCTAACCTTACCCGAACAATTACATTTGTAAGATTCGTTAAGCGTTAATGCTACTCAACTATGCCTTCTACTAAGAAAAAATCCACTAATAAAGACACTCCCTTGATGCGCCAGTATAATCGGGTGAAAATTCAGCACCCAGGGGCAATTCTATTATTTAGGGTAGGCGATTTTTACGAAACCTTTGGCGAAGATGCCATTACCGCTAGTAAGGTACTGGATATCGTACTAACGAAACGAGCCAACGGCTCCGCTTCTAACGTAGAACTAGCGGGATTTCCTCATCATGCATTGGACAATTACCTCACTAAGTTGGTGAGAGCCGGTTACCGAGTGGCTATTTGCGACCAGTTGGAAGACCCTCGTTTTGCCCGGGGCGTAGTGAAGCGAGGAGTTACCGAATTGGTTACTCCTGGCCTATCGTTTAACGATCAGGTACTTAATCAGAAGCATAACAACTATCTGGCATCGGTTCATTTTGGAAAACAACAGTTAGGACTTGCGCTACTAGATGTTTCTACTGGTGAGTTTCTTACCGCCTGTGGCTCGCAGGAATACGTAGAAAAATTGATTCAAAGTTTCGGGCCTTCTGAAATTCTTTACTGTAAAAACTGTCGCTCTCAGTTTCTGGAAGTTTTTGGCGATGAACTGCCAACTTATCGTTTAGATGAATGGCTTTATCATCACGATCACGCTTACGAGAAGCTTACTAATCACTTTAAAACCCCTAGCCTGAAGGGTTTTGGAATAGAAATGCTTACTGAAGGTATTATTGCGGCGGGAGCTATTCTGCACTACCTGGAAGTTACCGAACACCATAAAATCCAACATATTACCTCCATTGCCCGGCTAGAGGCCAATCGCTACGTATGGCTGGATAAATTCACCATTCGCAATTTGGAATTACTGCACGCTCAGCACGAAGGTGGCGTCCCCCTAATTGATGTTTTAGATTGTACGCACACTGCTATGGGTGGCCGATTGCTGCGAAAGTGGATGGTGTTACCACTTAAATCGCCCAAAACGATTGATGAGCGACTGGGCACCGTAGAAGCATTAGTCAGCCAACCGGAGTTGCACCAAGCAATTATAGAGCATTTAAAAGCGATTAGCGACTTGGAGCGGTTAATTTCTAAGGTGGCCGCTGGACGAATTAACCCTCGAGAGATGGTTCAGCTCAAGCAGTCGCTAAAGCGCGTAATGCCGATTAGCGAATTACTTTCTGTTTCAGGCTATCCATCTCTGAATAAGATTGCTCAACAACTACCGAGTTGTCAGGAGCTGGTAACAAAGATTGAGCAGCAACTAAAGGAAGAACCACCGCTAGTGGCTAATCAAGGTAACTTAATTAATGATGGTATTGACGATCAATTGGATGAATTACGCAGTATCGCGTATTCAGGTAAAGATCACTTATCTCAAATCCGGGAACGGGAAGTAGAAAATACCGGAATTTCATCGCTTAAACTGGCTTATAATAAAGTGTTCGGCTACTATTTAGAAGTATCCAACGCTCACAAAGAAAAAGTGCCTTCAGAATGGATCCGAAAGCAGACCTTGGTGAATGCTGAACGCTACATTACCGAAGAACTCAAGACCTACGAGGAAAAGATTCTTACGGCTGAAGAGCAGCTCGTGCAGATTGAACAGCGTTTGTTTCAGCAATTGGTACTATTTGTGGGTCGCTACGTGAAAGAGGTGCAGCACAACGCTCGCACCCTTGCTCGCCTCGATTGCCTTTCGTCTTTTGCTGAAGTAGCCCGCACCCGTCGCTACGCCAAACCGAGCTTACTGGATTCTGATCGTATTGAAATTAAACAGGGTCGCCACCCAGTCATTGAACGGCAATTGCCTCCAGGCGAACCCTACGTGCCTAATGACATTCAGTTGGATAGTGAGGAGCAGCAAATTATGATTATTACTGGCCCCAATATGGCCGGAAAGTCAGCGCTACTCCGCCAAACTGCGCTCATTGTGCTTATGGCTCAGATGGGCTCTTTCGTACCGGCTGAGGCTGCTGAGATTGGGTTGATTGACAAAGTATTTACTCGGGTAGGGGCTTCGGATAATCTGGCCAAAGGTGAGTCTACCTTTATGGTGGAAATGAACGAAACGGCCAGTATTATGAATAATCTGAGTCATCGTAGCCTGATACTGATGGATGAGATTGGTCGGGGTACGAGCACTTACGATGGTATTTCCATCGCTTGGTCACTTGTGGAGTATCTGCACAATCATGCTGAATGCCGCGCCAAAACACTGTTTGCTACGCATTACCACGAATTAAACCAATTGGCTAATGATCTGCCCCGAGTAAAAAACTACAATGTGGCGGTGAAGGAAGTCGGAGATACTATACTGTTTATTCGTCAGTTGCAGCCAGGGGGCAGTCAACACAGTTTTGGTATTCACGTAGCCCAGATGGCGGGTATGCCCGCTGAGGTAGTGAAACGAGCTAATGAAATCATGCGCCACTTAGAACGTGACAAGATTAGCGACTCCCGACCAGATTTGATGGCCGATATTCCTAAAAGCAAAACGCAGCTCCAGTTATTTGAGCTAGATCCTCGCTGGGCGCAGGTACAGGAAATTCTCCAGCATACCGATATTAATGCCCTTTCGCCAATTGAGGCTCTACTCAAACTTAATGAAATCCAGATGCTGCTTCAGGCTCAGACCTGCGAATAGTCGGTTGGTTTCAGAAAAACTCGGTTTACCTTGGATACTGAGTTAGCGTACTTGGGCAGACTCGACATTTGCTTCCACTCCGGGTGATCTACAAATTTTTTCCAATTGGCATCCCTTTCCTTCATATCTTTAAAGGTGAGCATGTAGGTTAGTTGAGGCAATTTCTCTCCAATTAAGGTTTCGCCAAAAAATACCGGATGAAGCCCAGTTTTGTAGAACAGCGGTAGTTCGTCATCGTTGAACATGGCAATTTTCCGACGCACAGCATCATCATTGTAGCCTTCGTAAATACGAAGTTCAAATATCCGCTCGTTCGCCTCCGGCACTTCCATTTGAGGAATCGCCGCAAACGCCCGCATTAGTGAGTTTTCGTAGCGCGCAAAATTGGGGCTGTTTGGCGACGCACTATCCGCAAATGATTGACTATTCTGCTGATAGCTAGCTTGTCTCAACATTTTCGGCGTACTCTGCGCGAACTCCTCCAAACTACCAAAAGGAAGTAGCAAGTGGAGACGAGGTGGTTCAGACATACCCATTTCAGTGAACACCCCCACGTTTTTTACGCCTAGAGCATTCATCGCTGGAATGAACGCCTTTTGTAGATATTCATCAAACGCCTTCATTTTAGAGCCAGACTTCAGTTGGTAGGTACGCCACTCGTAGTACTGCTGATTGGCCATAGTAGGCGGCGCGATTACGTTTAAACTTGCGGCGGCCAAGGTAGATTGTTGTAAGAAATTTCTTCGATCCATTTAGTTAAGGTTAAGAGTATTCGGTAATCTCATCGGAAATATGCTGCTCCAGTTTATCAAAGTAGCGAGTAAGTTGCTGTATTGTATTATCAATTGATGTTGGCTCAACCCGATCTTCTACATATTCCTTCGCTTGGTTTAGCAATCGTTCCAAAGAGTTTAGGTGGAGTAACCGGATATACGACATTATTTTATGACAATTGAACCTGAGCGCTTCCTCATCTTGCCGTTTTACAGCATTAATAATTACTGGAAAACTTTCTAAGGTTAACCGCTGAATCTGCTCTAATATTTCTACATAACCCTTAGGGTCATCTAGGTAAAGCTCCCGCAACTGGCTAAAATCTGGATTCAGGCCAGGAATAGCTACGTCCCTGACAGGAGTAACTGTTATTGAGTCTGCCGGGCGGTTTTTTGCTAACTCCGCTAATTTCTCATGTAAGCTTTTTGGGTTAATTGGTTTAGAGATGTAATCATTCATTCCCATTTCTTGAATGCGATCTCGGGTCTTATCCGAAACTGAAGCTGTGAGAGCAATTATAGGGATATTTTCGTAGTGAGAGTCTTGTAAGTTTCTGATTTCTCGAGTGGCTTCGTAGCCATCCATTTCTGGCATTTGAATATCCATCAAGATCAGATCATACTGATTATTTTTTACCTTCTGTAATGCCTCTAAGCCATTCAGGGCAGTGTCTAATTGTACATCCCACTTATCAGACAGTCCTTCCATCAGTAATTGATTGGGAATAACATCTTCTACGTATAGTACCTTCAACCCTTCTAACGACTGAAATTCAGTCATAAAAGATTGGGTGGTATTCTGTTGGGCGGTTTCAGACTGATCAGATTTACCAAAAGGTAAGGCCACCCGAAAGGTAGTGCCTTTCTTTTCAGTACTTTGCACAGAAATCTTTCCGCCTTGTAATTCTACTATACTTTTTACAATGGATAATCCCAAACCAGTTCCGCCGTATTTGCTGGAACTAGCTTGCTGATAGGGTTCAAATATGATGGTCAGCTTATCTTCAGGTATTCCAATCCCAGTATCAGCAACCTCAAACAGCAAAATATGCTGTTCTTTCTCCTCTTTTTCTACGTAAATGCTGAGTACAATCTGTCCGGTTTCGGTAAATTTAACGGCATTACTAAGTAGGTTGTTAAGAATTTGACCCAAGCGATTTACGTCGCCCATTACCAATGTAGGCACTTCATCTTCGGTTAGCAACCGAAATAATATTCCTCGATCGCTTACCAAACTTCGGTAAGTAGATTTAACCCCCTGAATAAATTCAATCAGGTTAAATTCTTTATTATTTAGCTTTAGCTGACCCGCCTTAATTTTTGATAAATCGAGAAGATCATTAATCAGTGCAGTAAGGTTATCGCCCGAAAATTTCAGTGTTTGTAGCATCTTTCTCTGATCCTCCCGAGGATTGCTCTGTAACATCAGATGTGTCATGCCCAGTACAGCATTTAGCGGGGTACGTATCTCGTGACTAATTTCAGATAGAAACTTCTCGCGCGCGCTAATTGATTCTTGTGCAGAATATCGCTGCAATTCTATCTCCTGCTCTTTACGATCAGTAATATCTACAATACGGAGCATAATCATATTTTCCTGAGATACCGAACCATCTATCATGGGTTTAATGGTTGTGTTTCCCCAGAAAGAATGTCCTTGGCGCGTAGTGTACTGAATATCTTTAGTAGCAAACTTAGCCTCATGATTAAGAAACAACTGTAACTGGCCAGTTGCTTGAGTATCCCATATTGAGAAGAAATCAGTTCCTACTAGCTGAGAACGGTCTTCTCGGAGAAGCGCGCTAGCTGAGGAGTTGGCTTCAACGATAGAAAAATCGGAATACTTGAGTAAAAATACCGCATCGGGTAAATGATCAAGAACCACTTGAAATAACTTCGGATCAGTAAAACTCATTGCGTGTAAATTAATAAGCAAAGTGGGAGGCCTACTGCCTTCATCAATTGTTTTAAAAGCTATATCAAAAGGTTGATAAGTATTATCTTTTTTCTTAATTGAACATACTAAATTAGGTACAGGCTTAGAGAAAGCCAACATCATCTGCTTTTTTACAGCCATTTGAGCACCTTTATGAATTAATGCTATAATATCTTGGCCCTGTAATTCATCTGATGTATACCCTAAGGCTTTTTCCACCTCAGTGCTACTGTCGTAAATAGCCAAGTTTTGACGCAAGAATAAACTAATGCTTTCTTGTGTGTTTTCCTTTGGAAGAGCGGACGAATGCGACTGACTTTGTTCACCTGCTGCCGGTAGCCAAGCTCGGTCTTCCCCCGAACTATCTAATTCTAGCCACCGAATAATGATACACACCATTTGACCATGATCATTGAAAAAGCGGTGGATAGTAGCGTTAATTGACCGAAATAACTCAAGCGACTGGAGAAGACGTAACTGGACGTTACTTATTGAGGTAGTACCAACTTGCTGATTTGAAGTCGCCAAAAGTTTGGCATGATCATCAGAGTGAACCACTGAAAATAATGATAACGAGTTGTCAGGTGCTACATCCAGGAGCTCTTTCGTATTTTGGCTGATATAATGTACATGATAATTAGTATCAGCTAAAATGAGTTCTTCTCGTGTCGTAGTAGGCGTTAGTATGTTTGTTTCCACCAAGGAAATCTGTTCGTTAGCGACTATTTGGTACAGTTGACCATTCTCTTCAAAAATTCTGGTAATAAAATTAACAATCTTTACCAGTTCCCCACTCTTTTTATGAGCAAGATAACAATACTTAGAAAACTGTACTCCGTTTCGCGTATCTTTCTCTATTGCTGAGATAATCGCTGGGCGATAAGATGCTTCTACAAATTGTAAAAAACCATTGTTAGTGTAATAGTCACTCAGCAAATGCCCCAGCTGATAGTGTGCCTTGTGGCTCACGTAAGTACAATTGAAATCAGTGTCGTATACTGATATCACACTAGGCAAATGATCAACAATTGTTTTGTAGAGCTTTGCTAACTTAGGTAAGGGTGTATTTTTAGCAGTTATTTCTAGTATTGCAATAAATATATCCTCCTGTGAAGTGGAAGTGCGGCTTAACCAGAAGTGAGTCAGAACTTGGCTATACTCAGCCTCGAGGATTCCTCTAAAGTTTAAAGCAATTGACTCAGGTGATTCTTTTTGGCTGAGAAGCCTCCGAAGAACTACTTCTGTATCAGGTGAAAATAAGGAATAAATAGAAATAGCACTTTTAATACCTGCCTCTTGAAAATATTCGGATGCCACAGTATTAACAAACAGAAGCTCTCCCCGCTCATTGAACAGCAACACAATATCCTTCTCTTCATTTAGTAAGCGACTAACCCTTTCTTTTATCATAGAAAAAATAAACTAAATACAAATATACTAAAAATATCACTAATGAAAGATTTGTATTATTATTTTAATTTTTCTCATATCATACTCTTAAAATCTATTTCTTTGGGGGATGAAGAAAGGAATACTAATCATTGTGGGAAGTTAAATTCTGAAATTGTGTATACTTTGTTAGCAAATACCTAAGTTTGTGGCTATGAGTTGGTCTGGTCAAATGGATTTATCTGTGGCTGAACGTATCGCCCGGATGTACTTGAATATTGGAGTAGTTAAGCTCAATGCTGAACAACCGTACACCTGGAGTTCAGGATGGAAGTCTCCGATTTACTGTGATGGTCGGATTGCCCTATCGTATCCGGACACTCGGACTTATATTAAGCATGAGTTAGCGGAAGTTATCAGGAAAAAATTTCAGGGTACTGAAGCTATTGCGGGAGTAGCCACGGCAGGCATAGCCCAAGGGGCATTGGTAGCCGATGCGCTTGACTTACCATTTCTTTACGTGCGGCCTAAGCCCAAAGCTCATGGTATGACCAATATGGTAGAGGGAGAAATTACTTCGGGTCAAAAGGTAGTCCTTATTGAAGACCTAGTATCTACCGGTGGAAGTTCAGCTAAGGCAGCCGCGGCTCTAGATATATCAGGATTTGAAGTGATGGGCCTAATCTCTATTTTCACCTACGGTTTCGATCAGGCCCAGGAATTGTTTGCTAACGCAGAAATACCGTTCTGCTCGCTTTGTAATTATGATATTCTGATTAAAGAAGCCGTAGAACAAAATTTGATCTCAGCCAGCAGCTTGACTTCTCTACAGAGCTGGAGTAAATCTCCCGCCGACTGGCAGGGATAATATCGCCTACAGTTGGAAAGTCCAAACCGGACGTTTGGCATGATTTACCACATCTTCGGCAATACTACCGCTCAATAGTCGACCAATGCCTGTACGACCGTGCGTACCCAGAGCAATCATATCGGCATTAATATCTTCAGCGAAGTAGATAATACCATCTTCCTCCGGGTCATCGTTGTACACATTCATGGTGTAGTTTTCTAACTGATGCTGCTCGGCAAATTCCTTCATAGCTTTTTTGTAGTAACGGTCGTTTTCAAAGTTACTAGGAGTGTTCACACTCACCATATGAACAGTGGCATCAAATAGTTTCTGTAAATCACTTAGCTGTTGAATCAGCTTGGAGTGATCTCCTCGAAAGTTTGTGGCAAATGCAATATTCTTAATATCGCTGGTCTTTACTGGATTTTTTACGGTTAGCACTGGGCAATCGGCACGGCGCACTACTTTTTCAGTATTGGACCCCACAAAAATTTCCTCTAAGCCAGAAGAACCTTTGGATCCTATCACTACTAAGTCTACCTGATGTTCCGCAATGGTTCGAGAGATATGTTCAAACGGATGACCCACTTCTACTACTCCTTCTAGTTTAATATTGGCGTACTTGCCTTCTGCGGCCATTTTATCAAACTTTTTCTTCGCTGCCTCTATCAACTGAATAAAGTATAGATTATCCTGTGCATCGGGAGAGGTTACTTCGCCCATAGCGCTGAACGATGAGCCATGGGGAGCTTCTACTACGTTGAGAAGCTGCACTTTAGCATTGCTTTTTTGAGCGAGCCCTGCCGCTAAATCTAGTGCGTAGGTAGCCTGATCTGAAAAATCAGTAGGAACTAAGATGTTTTTCATAACAAAGTATTTTGAAGGATGGAAGAGTTCTTTACTATCTCACTCGTAGTATACGAAAAATACGAATATCTCTGCCGAGATATTTTTAATTTTCTTTAGAGTAGATGGCCTATTCCGAAAGTAAGCACATAAATCAAGGTAGATAAAGCCAGTTGCTTCAAATATGGGTCTAATTCGGCGGCCTGTGTTTTAGTTTGCACCGCTATTCCATTTTTTACGAGCAAAGGAACACTAAAAAGAAATATCCACTGATAGGCAGTGTTATACGAGAGTAACACATAGACTACCGAACAAAGAATGCCCGACAATAATAACATCCAGTGATAGACTACAGCGCGGTTACGCCCTAAGCGTACCGGAATAGATTTTTTACCCGCTAATAAATCAGTTTTGATGTCCCGAATATTGTTCACATTGAGTACTGCTACTGATAGTAGTCCGCAGCTTAAGGCAGGTAATACGGTAAGCGAATCAAAAAAGGTAGTATGCAAATAAAAAGAACCCAGTACTCCTACCAACCCGAAAAAAATCAGCACGGAAATATCGCCTAATCCGGCATAGCCGTAGGGTTTCCTACCAGCCGTGTAGGTAATTGCTGCCGCAATTGCTAACAAGCCTAATAACAGAAATATGACGAGTACTAGCGTATTCCAACGAATGCTAACTAGTAACAGTGCAACCCCACTAATGAATGACAACAGCGCGAATACGCTCATGGCTCGCCGCATGGCTGCTGGTGAAATTACTCCTGACTGCACCGCCCGCTGGGGTCCTTCCCGATTACTACTATCAGCTCCGTGAATTGAGTCGCCATAATCGTTAGCAAAATTGGAGAGTACTTGTAAAAAAATTGTTGTCAATACCGTGAGCACTAACACATCCCATCGGAAATGACCTACTGAAGCTGCCAAAAACGCTCCCATTCCGATAGATGCCAGTGCCAAAGGCAAGGTTCGAGGACGGGCTGCTTCAATCCAATCTTTCAGTGTAGGCATGTTAACATTTTTCGTCGGAGACGGGAGACCAGAAGGGTAATTAGACTTTGAATTATCATCCTGTCCTTCTTTTTATTCGTTCCACATCAACCTTCATTGATCGCTTCTGATACCACTTCTATTTTCTGGCATTCGGTTTCTATTAAAATCACATTTGTGTAGGTGCTTGAATGCCTAATAAACCTAGTCCCGAAGAAATGGTTTGCGCTACAGCTGATGATAGTGCTACCCGAAAAGATACTTTTTCGGCATCCTTCTCAGCGAAAATAGATACCTCAGTATAGAAACGATTGTAGGCCTTGGCTAACTCAAATACATATTGGGCAATCACCGATGGAGCGTACTCCATTCCGGCCAGTTGAACTTTCTGAGGGAAGGCCGTAAGAATTTCTATTACTTCCTGTTCAGAAGGATGAATTTCTTGCAAAGAGCCAAACACTTTGTGAATGATTCCATCGCGCTTCGCTTTTTGTAAAATAGCCGAAACTCGAGCGTGAGTATACTGGATGAATGGAGCCGTATCTCCCTGAAGTTGCACCGATTCTTCGGGGTTGAACATCATCCGTTTCTTAGGATCTACTTTGAGCAAAAAGTATTTGATAGCCCCTAACCCCAGCATTTGGAATAGTTCTTCAGCCTGAGAGGAGGTCAGCTCTTCAATTTTGCCTAATGACTCTGTTTTTTTTCGGGCTTGATGAATTACTTCATCAATTAAATCATCAGCATCCACGACCGTTCCCTCCCGTGATTTCATTTTTCCAGAAGGAAGGTCGACCATTCCGTAAGATAAATGAAACAACCCATCAGCGTAGGGTCGACCCAACCGTTTCAAAATAGAAAACAGTACTTTAAAGTGGTAGTCTTGTTCATTGCCCACTACGTAAACCAACCGATTGAAAGGCCAATCGCGGTACCGCAGTTCCGCAGTGCCCAAATCTTGCGTCATGTATACCGAAGTGCCATCGCCTCGTAATACCAGCTTTTCATCCAGTTTTTCATCACTCAAATCAATCCAAACTGAATTGTCCTCTTTCCGATAAAAAACCTTCTTTTCCAGCCCTTCTTCTACAATATCTTTTCCCAGCAAGTACGTATCCGACTCGTAGTAAAACTGATCAAATGAAACTCCAATCTTTCGGTAGGTAGCATCAAACCCCTCGTACACCCAACCATTCATTTTTTTCCACAAAGCCACCGTTTCAGAATCACCCTTTTCCCACTGTTTTAGCATTTCTTGGGCTTCTTTAATTAAAGGAGCTTCTTTCTTGGCCGATTCTTCATCTTGCCCCGCCTCTTGAAGTTCCTGTATCTGCTTTTTGTAGTGCTTATCAAACTCTACATAGTACTTTCCTACCAAATGATCGCCTTTAATTTTGGCTGATTCAGGGGTTTCGCCTTGACCAAATTTTTGGTAGGCCAGCATTGATTTACAAATATGGATACCGCGGTCATTTACAATATTGACTTTGTGCACGGCATAACCGTTAGCGTGCAGTATTTTTGTCATAGCATCTCCTAAAAAATTATTTCGCAGATGGCCTAAGTGCAATGGTTTGTTAGTGTTAGGAGAAGAAAACTCAATCATCACTTTCTTCCCTTTATCAGGCTGAAACCCGTAGGGTTGTTCCGATTGATATTGCTGAAGAATTGATTCAAGAGCACTAACCCATACTGAATCAGCCAATTCTATATTCAGAAAGCCCTTCACTACGTTGAAATCTTTGACAATACTGATGTGCTCCTTCAGATAATTACCGATTGTTTCGGCCGTTTGCGGTGGACTCTGGCGGGTAACACGCGCATAGGGAAAAGTAACAAAAGTGTGCGATCCAAAAAAATCTTTTCGGGTAGGTTGTAAGCTCAAGTCCTCTTCCGAGATCTGGTGCTGATACTGCTGCTGAAAAGCGGATTGAATCCCAGTAATAAGTTGTTTTTCTATATTCATAATTTCTTATCGTGCTCAAGTATTACAGTGTTGACATATTAGAGTTGACAAGTTAAAAATTACAGGTTATCAAGAATCGGAAAATTGAAGATTACAAATTTTATCATCTCATACCTCCTTTCTGTCTCACTCCGTTTTCTGTTCTTCCTTTTTCATTTTCTCCTGTCAACCCTGGATAAGTACCGGAGTCAATTGTTAACTGTGAAAACACATTGCAAAGATGCCAAAATTATAAGAATATTGTGTCCTTCAAGGGCATTACACCATTTTTATATCCATGCGAAAATACGCTGACCTAATTAATAAAACTTTCGATTTCCCCACGGCTGACTTTGATATTCAGTCAGGAGGTTTACGTTTCCACGGCGTTCCGCTCATGGAAGTAATTCAACAGTTCGGAACCCCTTGTAAAATCACATATCTACCGCATATTGGTGCGAATATACAGCGAGCTAAGCAAATGTTTGGGCAAGCCCTACAAAAGTACCAGTATCAAGGAAGTTACCATTACTGCTATTGTACCAAGTCATCGTACTTTGAATTTGTTCTAGCCGAAGCATTGAAAAATGATATTCACCTGGAGACCTCTTCCTCCTACGATATTCCAATCATCCGGCGGTTATACGATCGAGGGAAAATTGATAAAGACATTCTTATCGTGTGCAATGGTTACAAACGAGATTTGTACCAGCAATATATCACTGAACTACTGAACGATGGATTTCAGAACTGCATTCCGGTACTAGATAATTTAGATGAATTACCTTATTACGAACAGCACGTCCGCAGTCCGTTTAATATTGGAATTAGAATTGCCTCCGACGAAACCCCCCGGTTCGAGTTATATACCTCCCGATTAGGCGTTCGTTATAGTAATGTGGTGGAATATTTCCGAGAGCAACTTCAGCATAATGCGAAGGTACACCTCAAAATGCTACACATATTTGTGAATCAGGGCATAGATGATTCGGCCTACTACTGGAGCGAGCTAAACCGCTTCGTAGAAATGTACTGCGAACTAAAAAAAATCTGTCCGACACTCGATACTATTGATATTGGCGGGGGCTTTCCGATAAAGAACTCGCTGTGGTTCACCTACGACTACGAATACATTGTTGAGCAAATTATTGAAAATATTCAAAGCGTCTGCCGGGAAAATAATACTCCTACCCCGCACTTGCTTACTGAGTTTGGTATGTATACCGTAGGCGAAAGCGGTGCCACTATTTATTCAGTGCTAGGGCAAAAACAGCAGAATGATAAAGAGATTTGGTATATGATTGACGGATCATTTATTACCCAACTACCTGACATTTGGGGCTTGAGTCGAAAGTTTATAATGCTACCGATTAATCACTGGGATCAGCCTTACCAAAAGGTAAATTTAGGTGGGCTTACTTGCGATAGTATGGATTATTACAATACTGAAGCGCATCATAATGAAGTATTTCTACCTAAAATACCGCTCAATAAGTCGTTATACGTCGGTTTCTTTAATACCGGTGCTTATCAGGAAGCTATTGGTGGGTACGGTGGTGTACAGCATTGCCTCATTCCTGCCCCAAAGCACATAGTAATTGATCAAAGTGAAAATGGTACGCTTACTTACCGATTATTTGCTCCCGAGCAGAACAGCGAATCAATGCTACGGGTGTTGGGCTACGACTGACATTTTACATTATCTGTAGCCTTTGTCAATCACGAGGGGATAACAGATTCTAAGCACATTCTGCCTTAGTTAGGCTTCAACCTCTATACTTTTCTTCTTAAGGTCGGTAATATCCAGCGCGTATTTTATCACTTTGGCAGGATTGTTATTTTTATCTCTGATACTGACGTAGTGCCCGCGAATATACACTTCAGCACCACTTTTGGTTATACGCTTGTATTCGCCAGGTTGCTTATGTCCCTCTCTCAACATTTCCCAGAATTTTTCATATTCATCCGACTGGGCATAATCCGAATCCACAAAAACACGATGATGCTTTCCTTGCATTTCTTCCAGTTGATATCCCATCAAAGATAAAAATGCATCATTGGCGTTAGTTATAATACCTTCCATATTAAACTCAATAGAGGCAATACCACTCTCATCGATAGCGTCAAGCCGACTTTTCATTTCGCCCGTCTTACGGTCTACTTCTTCCTGCGTAGCTTGTAGCTCTTCCATATTTTGCCGCATTTCTTCTTCTTGAGCCTGCATTTGTTCAGTCAACTCTTGCGATTCGGCCAATAGTTCTTGGGTGCGCGCATTTACCTTCGTCGTAGATATAGTAGAGGCAATACTTTCGGCAATCTTTTGCAAGAACTCTATTTCGTAGGGTTTAAAATCTTCAAACGACGCTAGCTCTATTACCCCATATACTTTCTCATTCACTAGTAGTGGAACAATCAGTATACTTGTAGGGTTAGCTTCTCCTAATCCTGAGGCAATAGTAACGTAATCTTCCGGCACATCTGTTAGGTAGATGATATCTTTCTCTTGCCAAGATTGTCCGGCTAACCCCTCTCCCTTATAAATTTTCTGATCTAAGTACTTCTCCCGATCCCAAGCGTAGCAAGCTTCCAGTGTCATAAATGGTTCTGCTGCCTCTTCGGCTTGGATTAAATACAACCCACCCTGATTAGCATGTAGGTGAGAAATTAAGTGGGATAAAATTATTTGGGTAAGTTGTTGGGTATCAGCATTATTCTGACGCAACAACTCGCCAAACTGAGCTGTGCCTTCAGCCGTCCAGTTGCGTATTTGATCTTCTTCCGCCACTTTTTGAAGGTTATCGCGCATGTTGAGCAACGAGTTACCTAAGATATCCTCATCACTTAAAGGTGTAAACTCAGCTTCATACGCCCCCTTGCCAATACTTTCAGCAAACTCTGAGGTATTCTGCAAGCCTTCTACCAAACCATCTACCGCGTCAGCCATCTCGCCTACCTCATCATTACTAAACTTATGAGATTCTTGAATACGCTCTTCAGGTAGTCGCCCTTCGCTTAGTTCCAATATAATTCTCTTTAGATAGCTTACCGGACGGGTAATTTTACGACTAATGAGAAAAGCTCCTATCAGTCCTAAAACAACCGTTATTGCACCAAGAATAATAATGATTTTACGCAACTGTAGATAAGAAGTAATATTTTCAATCTGAGCTTGCTCAGCTTCTTGCTCCTTAATATTGCTTATCTCAGTAAGCTGCTGACGAATCTCCTTTGTACGCGGAATTATATCGTCTTCAACCATATTTTCTGCCAGTAGCTTAGCCATCGGGTCTTCGTAATCCTCAAAAGAAACCAGGCTAGCCATAATTTCCTTCTCGCTCTCAATAAGAGATTCAAATTGGGTTAGAACCGTATCAATTTGTAGTAACTGACTACTATCGCCCCAAGCCATACTCAGCTGAGTAATTACCTCTTTCTGCTGAGGATACGCTATATGCAAGTCTTTTAGCGCTTGTTTATTATCTTCATTGTTCTGTAGGTACACCCAGCTAGTAATTAGCTTTTCTGACTCATTGACCGTCGTCATAAGATTCATAATAGCATCTGCTGAAGGATCTGTAATCTCAGTGGTTCGTTCAGTTAGACTAATGCCCGTATTTAGCGTTAAGATACTGATGATAGCATTTGCAGCAAATAGGGCAATAAGGGTCAGAAATCCTCCCAGTATCTTTCCGCCAATTGAAAATCGTACTTTTTTCATAGCTAGTATTCTCTGCTAAATGGTGTTTGGGATGTATACAAGCGTATGGTAGGGCTTCTTGTAGATTCATCCCTAGCGATACTCTGCAATAATGGTGTGATTTACAGGATAAAAAAACACAAACTAACTTGTTTGATTACAAGGTAATATCCAGTGCATATGTGCCACGAAAACCATTATTTCACGTAGATTAGACTAAGAGTTTATCAGTATAAGTCGCTAATAGTGTTGGAAAAAATGTAGTTTTACGATGTTCTCACCAGCAGGTAGAACCCAGGTTTCCTTGTTAGCACACCAAGTAAGCCTGCTAATCGTTACGTTGATTAGGTGGGTTTGCAATTAAGCTCTTTTGGCAGTTTGTAACTTTTAATTTTCATGCCGTGATTGATAAACTAGAAGCAATAAAAGACCGATTTGAGGAGGTAGGACAATTGATGATCCAGCCTGATGCTATGGCTGATATGAAAAACTATACCAAGTTGAATAAAGAATACAGCGACTTGGAAAAGATTGTAAAAAAATACGATGAGTATCGGCAAGTGCTAGATAATATTCGAAGCGCTAAAGATGTGCTGGAAACCGAGAAAGATGATGATTTTAGAGATCTGGCGAAGGCTGAGTTAGATGATATGGAGCCTCGGCAGGTAGCACTGGAAGAAGAGTTGAAATACATGCTGATTCCTAAAGATCCTAATGACAGTAAAAACGTGATTCTGGAGATCAGGGCGGGAACTGGGGGTGACGAAGCCGCTATTTTTGCAGGTGACCTATTCCGAATGTATAGCTTGTTCGCCGAGAGCTTAGGCTGGAACTTCTCAATAATTAGCCTTACCGATGGCTCCGCTGGCGGATACAAAGAAATTGTTACCTCGGTAACTGGCGAAGATGTGTACGCTAAACTGAAGTTTGAGTCGGGCGTTCACCGAGTACAGCGCGTGCCCGCTACTGAATCGCAGGGGCGAGTGCATACCTCAGCCGCTACCGTAGCCGTACTACCCGAAGCGGAAGAAGTAGATGTAGAAGTAAATATGGGAGATGTGCGGAAAGATACCTTCCGAGCTTCCGGTGCCGGTGGACAGCATATTAACAAAACTGAGTCAGCCGTGCGACTTACTCATAACCCTACGGGCATTGTGGTGGAGTGCCAGGACGGTCGTTCGCAACATGCTAACTTCGACAAAGCACTTACTGTACTGCGCTCACGTATTTATGAAAAGGAACTAGCGAAGCAAAATGCTGAAATTAGCGACCAACGCCGCTCGATGGTGAAAAGCGGAGATCGCTCCGATAAAATTCGGACGTACAACTATCCCCAAAGTCGGGTCACCGATCATCGGATTAACTACACCGTGTATAATCTACCCTCGGTGATGGACGGGCAATTAGGCGATTTTGTGGAGCAGCTTCGCATTGCTGAGAATGCCGAAAAGTTACAGGAAGGGTAGGGTTATGACAGGCAGGAAGTCGGAACCCCGGATAACCCCGGAACTTATCCGGGGCGGGGGAAGCTGGAGGATATTATTTGGAATAACAATTAGTTACCTGCTGTGGTTTTCGGCTTGTACCCCTGAGGAAGAGGTATTTACCGATGAAGCGGTTCAACTTCAATTTGATGAAGACACTATTCACTTTGATACGCTGTTCACTAGCCAAGGCAGTACCTCCGAATGGCTAACCATATATAACCCGAATCGGAATGCAGTGACAATTTCAGAAATTGCTCTAGGCCATCGGACCATCTCACCATATACCTTGTTCTTAAATGGTGTATCTGGTCAGCAATTTGAGGATATTCGGGTTTTAGGAAACGACAGCCTGCTGGTGTTCGTAGAGGTATTGATTGACCCTCAAGACCAAGACCTCCCTTTTTTGGTGAAAGATTCGCTTACGTTTCGGGTAAATGGTAACCAGCAAGATGTAAAGCTAATTGCCTGGGGGCAAGATGCTCAATTTCACCGGGGTTGGGTTATTTCGCAGGATACTACGCTGCGGGGAGATCGGCCGTTTGTTATTCAGGATTCGCTCTGGATTGAACCGGACGTTACCGTAAAAGTTGATTCGGGAGCACAGTTCTTTTTCGATAATAATGCTTTTGCCTTGGTTCGAGGCACTCTTCAAACCGAGGGTACGCTTACAGCTCCGGTAGTATTCCGCAATGTTCGCACTGATGGGCTGTACGAAAACGGTTTTGGTCAGTGGGATGGCATGACCTTTACGACCACGAGCCGAAATAATATTTTAAGGTATACTCACGTCCGTAATGCTATCAACGGTATAGTTATTAACACGCCCGATGCAGACACTATTCCTGATTTGATATTAGCCAATAGCATAATTGAAAATATGGCAGGATACGGTTTATTAGCCGTTGGCTCCGATATTGATGCGTACAATACATTAATCTATCGATGTATTCTCGGACTGACTTATAATTTGGGAAACGGGTACTACCGCTATCGCCATTGTACATTTGAAAATGGTAGTACCCCTCGTTCTATACCTATTGCTAGGGAAGAAGAGTGGTACAGTTTAGCCTTTGCTGAAGCTTTGCCCGAGCAGCTAGCAAACGCTGAAGTTTCTAATCAACCTTTTTACGCTGAATTGACCAATAGTATTCTGTGGGGTAATTTAGACGATGAACTAATTCTGAGCATATCTTCCGAAGGAAGTACAGTTTCGCTGAATAATAACCTACTGAAGTACACTGATACTACGATACTAGGTAATATTTTTAACGAAGACCCTCTGTTTATTGATCCAATTATTGCTCAGTATCAACTTGACACCCTATCACCGGCTATTAATCAGGGAATAAAAACTTCTATTTTGACTGATTTGAATGGTGCAAAGCGCGATGATCAGCCGGATTTGGGGGCTTATGAATATTAATGGATGATAGAAGTGAGAGCCGAGTGAGGAGCGTATGGAAATATGCCCAAACAAGAAGTGGCAACAATTTAGTCATTCAACAATCAAGTCACTATGCAGATATATCAACAGGAAATTCGCTTGCCTAATTACCCGCGGGGTTTTCACTTAATCACTTCACATATCGAGCGGGAATTTGCCGAGATACAACACATTCGGGTAGGAATGCTCCAGATATTTATTCAGCACACTTCAGCAAGTCTCACCATTAATGAAAACGCTGACCCTACTGTACGAGGTGACTTTGAACGGCACATCAATCGGATGATCCCTGAAAATGCCCCCTACTACGAACACACGCTGGAAGGGTCAGACGATATGCCCGCGCATATTAAAGCCTCAATGATGGGTAGCAGTGTCACTGTTCCCATTACCAACGGACAGCTCAACTTGGGAACTTGGCAAGGAGTTTATCTCTGCGAACACCGAAACCACGGCGGCTCTCGTCGCTTAGTTCTTACTGCTTGGGGAAGCACTCAATGAACAGTTAGCAGTGAGCAATGTATAGTTGAAAAGGGATAAGAGGCAATGGGTAACTAATTGTTAATTGTATCACTCTTTCTTGCTGGCATCAAAGAGCTTTTTCTTTTCTTCACGAGTGAGGCTATCGTAGCCACTGGCTGATATTTTATCCAGAATAGCATCTATCTCTTCCTGCTTAGTGTCATAAGTGGTCTTAGCCACCTTGCTATCAGTACTATGACCATTGCTAGATTTTGACCGTCGATACGAAACCTTTACCTTAGGCTGCCGCACGAAGAAACTCTTTGCAAATGTGAGAAACTGAGTCACCGGACGTCCCAAATCGTTGCCTCGCTGAAGCTGCTTGATAAATAGAAATCCTACTCCAGCTCCCGCTAAGTGCGCCAAATTTCCACCCGCATTACTACCGGCCGTACCTACGTAGGACATTATTACAAAAAATAGGGCAATGTATTTAATACGAACCGGACCCAACAAAATAAGGGGAATAGAATAATTCGGCATAAACGTAGCTGCGCCTACCACCACTGCATATACTCCCGCTGAGGCACCCAGCATTTCTGAGCCGTTAATCTGATTTTGGAAATACGGAATTAAGTTATAGATCAGAATGTAGAATACCCCGCCAACTAGACCACCCAGAACATATAAATTCACCACCTTTTCATCACCCAAGAATTCTTGGATAATCTTACCAAACCAGTACAGAAACAGCATATTAAACAGAATATGCAGAAAATCTTCGTGAGTGAAAAAGTAGGTTACCAGTGTCCAGGGTTGATAAATTAGTTTTCCTAAGGAAGCAGGTAGCGTCAGTTGATCAACAATAATTGAATAAATATTGCTCTCCTTAGAAATAGTAAGAGGAACCCAGATGAGAAGCAGAATTAAGAATATGATCAGGTTGATCACAATAATCTGCATCAGTCCATTATTGGGCCGTTGAAATGCGTGTTTTAACTCGTCTAGTATACTATTCATGAACTACTACTGCTAATAAAATGCGTCTCGCTTATCTTTACATATCTTTAGTCAGATCAAAGCAAATAACATACCGCCTAAGTGAGCAAAATGCGCCACATTATCGCCGGGTTGACGCGAAAACCCAGCCCAAAGTTCGTATGCTCCGTAGAAAAAAACAAAGTACTTGGCTTTAATTGGAAAAGGAAAAAATAGTAAAAATAATTCGGTATTGGGAAACAACAGTCCAAAGGCCATCAAAATTCCAAACACCGCCCCTGAAGCCCCTACCATTGGAATATTTGCCTTGCTTTGAACAATCTGTTGAACTAACTGCCGCCCTTGGCTGATATAAGAGTTGCTGTTCGGATTATCATAAAAATCATCAATTAACGCTCTAAGTTGAGAGCTGCCCTGATAGGCAAACTCGGCTTCTTCTAACATAAAAGTAGACAAACGCTCGGGAGTAGTTTCTTCAAACACTCGGTCGGCAGCTTGTTCTAGCTGATATATTTCGTAGTAATTAATACTGGAGTACAGCAAACTAGCCCCCAACCCGGTTACCAAATAGAATACTAAAAACCGTTGGTTACCCCAAACTCGCTCCAGCATCGGCCCAAAAATAAAGAGAGCAAACATATTCCCAAATAGGTGAAATAGGCTGCCGTGAATAAACAGGTGGGTAACAAATTGATACGGTTGAAACGTCTGGGCATGGATATAGCGTAAGCCGAATAAATTGACGAACATATCCGTAGAAAATATCAGCGATTGCAATGCGAAGATCGCGATATTAATAATGAGTAAATTTTTAACCGTAGGGGTTAGATTGCCAAACATATTAGGTGTTAGTAAAAAAAGTAGCGATTTTTCCTAGCTCGAGTACATACGTGGTTTTACGGCCATCAGGTGCGTAATCAGGCTGAATACAACCAAATAACCGATCTATTAACGCTCGCATCTCCGCTTCACTGAGCCGTTGCCCAGCCTTCATAGCCATACGCCGAGCAATAGAGCGAGCCATATTATCTCGTTTACTTAATGTTAGTCGTTCTTGGTTGCTTTTATATTGTTCAATAATTCCTTCCAATACTTCTTGCTCCGTTCCGGTTTTCACATCCGGCGGTACTCCTTGCACTACTAATGTTCTATCACCCACGATAGTGAATACAAAACCCATCGCCCGAATTTCTTCGTCTAGCTCCTGCAATAATGCTAAATCCGTAGATGAAACCTGAATGGTTTGAGGAAACAGGGACTGTTGAGAAACGGCTGATTTTTTTTCTAACGCTAACGAATACTGCTCAAATAAGATACGTTCGTGCGCTGCTTGCTGATCAACAAGCATAAGCCCTGATTTTACATGGACCGCAATATAGGTATGATGGATCTGGAATGGGGAATCACTAGCCGCTTTCTGCTCTGACTCTAAAAACATCTCACCCCGCTCCGAAGTACGGTTCACCACACTTTGCAAAGTAACCGGTGATGTGTTTTCCTTACTTTCTTCCGCTGGATCTTTAGGAAAGTCAAAATGAGATTTTTCGTCGCCCGACCGATATAACGATTCCCAGTGTTCCAGATTAGCCCGTCGGGTAATTTCAGCACTCGGTAGTGCCTGATACTCCTTTTGATTTAACCGAGATGGAATAGTCGTTGTAGTTTTTTCTTCCGGCTGCGAAGGTTCTGTGTTTGAGAATATAGCGAAATGGTTTTCCTCATCAAAAACCGGAGAAACCAGATTCTTACCCAAAGAACGCTTTACCGCCGCTCGAACAATAGCGTAGATCGTGCGTTCGTCCGAAAATTTAATCTCAGTTTTAGTAGGATGAACGTTCACGTCAATATGCTGCGGATCAACTTCTAGAAATAAGGTATAAAACGGAAAACTTCCTTCGGGCAGCATGGCTTCGTAGGCACTCATTACCGCGTGGTGCAAGTAGCTACTTTTAATGTATCGCTTATTTACAAAGAAAAACTGCTCCCCCCGAGTGCGCTTATGAAACTCAGGTTTACCAACTAGCCCAGTTACTCGCACATGATCGGTTTCCTCTTCGCAGGGAAGCAACTGAGTAGCATACTCGCTAGTAAACAGATCACTGATTCGGGTAGGTAGTGAACCCGCGAGCAAATCGTATACCAGTTTATCACTTTGGAAAAAACGGAATCCTAGATCAGGTCGCGCCAATACTACCCGATAAAATTCGTCCATAATATGCCGCACCTCCACCGAATTGGATTTTAAAAAGTTACGGCGGGCTGGAATATTATAAAATAGATTCTTTACACAGATATTAGTACCTACTGGTCCGGTAGTAGGCTCAGTCCGTTTGAACTCCGAACCTTCCACCACTATACGAGTCGCTATTTCATCTTCTTCTCGACGAGTGATTAGCTCTACCTGGGCTACTGCCGCAATAGAGGCCAACGCCTCACCACGAAAACCTAGCGTATGAATATTATAAATATCTTCTGTTTGGCGAATTTTAGAAGTAGCGTGCCGCTCAAAGCACATCCGAGTATCAGTCGCACTCATCCCTCGCCCGTTATCAATTACTTGAACTAAGCCTTTACCCGAGTCTTTTACTACGATACTGATTAGCGTTCCTCCTGCATCAATAGCATTTTCTAGTAGTTCTTTTACCACCGATGCGGGACGTTGCACGACTTCTCCGGCCGCAATCTGATTGGCAATAGCATCCGGCAGAAGCTGAATTACATCAGACATAGAAAATTTTCCTCCCCGTGTTATAAGAATGAGTGGGCAATCGTTTTATCTTCAGGTACGAGACTGACGACGTTTTTTGGCAATTTGTTTAAACCGGAAATACATATAGATTGGCCCCAACAGCAAAAAAATGTAAAAGATGTCATTTCCAAAATAGAGGTAGCCGAAAATGAATACAAATAACGTAATCATAATAACTCCCTGAAGCATACTAGAGCTTTTTTTGTAACTAGATCGGCGAGCAAATGCCCCATGAACACCGGCGGTATAGTCGGAAGTTATTGATGAGCGTTGGCGCAATTCTTGCTCTATTCGAGAGGTGCGCTCTTCAATATCCTCTTTAATTGGATCGTAGTAGCGAGGTTCAAGGCTAAATTTCCTATAATTGGGAAGCCGAGTTAGCGAAGGAATATTCATAATTGTATACGTTAACGACTAGGCACTAAACAACGGATAATCTTGTTTGAAAGGTATCAGAAGAACGCCCTCATGCTGAAAAAAGTTTACGCGCTTTTCTTTTCGATTATTGTTCCGTTGTCGAATCTGGTCTGGGGGCAAACCACCCAGTTCAAACAAGACACTGTATCCGAACAGTTTTCTCAACGCACTTCACTCAGCCAGTGGGTTCAACAAGCCATTGATACTTTAACCGTAGAAGAAAAAATTAGCCAATTACTGTTTCTTCCGGTCTATTCTACTTCCGATTACCGCTCTGTGCAAGATATAGAATCTCTAGCGGAAACTTATTCTTTGGGCGGCATCATTTTTTTTCAGGGGCAACTACAGCCTTTAAAGGAGCAGATTCAGCAGCTACAGCAGACGAGTGCCACTCCTCTGTTGATAGGTCTCAATGCTGAGCGAGGTTTGGGAACTACGTTAGATTCTATTGGAAGCTACCCCCAACTTCAAACATTAGGAGCTATTCAAGAGCAATCTTACTTAGAACAGGCTGGAGCAGCTATAGCCCGCCAATGTAGAGATGTAGGAGTGCATCTTAATTTCAATCCCTTAATTTCAGTGGGTCACAATGGGCAAGGGTACACTGCTAACAGCAGTTTTCACGATCAGCCCGTTAGAAGTATACAGCAGGGGTTATCCTATATGAAGGGGATGAAAGACCATGGACTTATTCCTTGCTTTCAGCGAATCAGGGCGGAAGGAACTGCCCAAAAAAGTGCTAACTCGCTACGAGGCACTTTATTAGCTCATCTAGGCAATATTGACCAGGTTGAAATACCACCTGCCAGCACGCTGCGTCCCGATCAAACTACTTCTATAATTTTAGAACAGGCTTTCCAGCTAGAGGGGTTAGTATTTTCGGAACCGTTAGCTGAACAGAGTAATTCGGCTACTATTGGAGTAACCTCTTTGCAAGCAGGCAACGACGTACTTTTAGCACCAAGCAATGTAAAGCAAACTATTCGTGAAATTAAGCGAGCCATTACCCAAGGAACGCTCACCGAAGAGGCTATTGATCGTAGGGTAGCAAAGGTACTACAGTTGAAGTATCAAGTAGGTTTGGATGCGCCTACTGCTCTAGATTCTACTTCATTGGAAGTATCGCCCTGGCAGCACTCACCCCGATTAATAAAGCAGCAGCTTTTAGAACAGTCCGTCACTTTGCTCCGCAACGAACGGAACATTTTACCTTTTGAGGTACTAGATACTGCTCAATTTGCCTCGCTTACGATCTCCGATAGTACGGCTGAAGCTCAATATTTTCAGAATTACTTAGATCGTTACACCTATTTTACCCACTACACTGTTCCTAAAACTTCTGATCGCTTTGATTACGAAAAGACCTACGAACGGCTCCGCCGATACGATCAGGTAATAGTAGCTATTCATGAACCCCCATCAGCTACTAACCGAGTAGTTCCAAAGAAGACGTTAGCTTTTTTAAAGTTCCTGCACGAGGAGACTAATGTTACGCTGGTATTTTTTGGTTCCCCCGGAAGAATGGCTAGATTCTCCCGGTTTAGTACCTTATTGTGTGCTTATGAAAGCGATAGCGTAGCTCAAAAGGTAGTACCTCAGATGCTATTTGGCGCATTAGCTACTCGAGGAAAACTTCCTATTAAAATCACCGACGGTTTAGCCGAGGGCACGGGTATTATTACTCAACCACTGCAACGATTGCGCTATTCTTTTCCCGAAGAAGTGATGATTCATCCTGATTCTTTGAGTAGAATAGATTCATTGGCTCAACAAGCTATCCGCGAGGAAATGACTCCTGGCTGCCAAGTACTAGTGGCCCGACGGGGTTCTGTCATCTACCAAAAAGCCTATGGCTACCAAACGTACGATTCACTGGCTCCTATTACTAATCAAACCATCTACGACATTGCGTCAGTTACTAAAGTAGCGGCTACCGTGCAGGCTGTGATGTTTCTACACTCGCAGGGATCATTTTCGTTAGATGATCGTTTTTCATACTATTTACCTGAGCTAAAAAACACCAATAAAGCTAAAATCACAATTCGTAACGCGCTGCTACACCGAGCAGGCTTACGCTCCTTCGTTCCGTTCTGGCTATTTACTACCGACGACGACGGACTCAAACCGGATCTGTACCGATACAATCCTGAACAAAATTTCAAACCTATTACTGTTGGTTTATACGGCGCATCGGCTCTAAAAGACTCCGTATGGAACTGGACGATTGAATCTGATCTACGTCGGTACCGAGGGCGGCTGCCTTCCTGGAAACCTACCTTCAATTACCGATACAGCGACTTAGGGTTCTATATGCTACATCGCCTCATTGAGCAGGTAACCGATCAGCCTTTGGATGAATTTCTAGCACAGAATATTTACGATCCTCTGGGGCTACCTACTTTACGCTATCGGCCGTTATGCCAGTTCTCTCAAGATGATATTGCCCCTACTGAGGAAGACACGCACTTTAGAAATACCTTGATACAGGGTACTGTACACGACGAAGGAGCTGCCTTAAACGGGGGAGTCGCCGGACACGCCGGTATCTTCAGCACCGCTAGCGACTTAGCTATTCTGATGCAAATGAATTTACAAGAAGGCTACTACGGTGGTCAGCGGTATTTTCCCTACGGAACCGTGAAGATGTTCTCTAAACGTCCTTACAACGACAGCCGCCGGGGATTGGGCTGGGACAAACCCGAGCACTATCGCGAGGGGGGACCAACCGCCCCCGAAGCCTCGTTAGACTCATTTGGACATTTGGGGTTCACAGGTACTTCCGTGTGGGTCGACCCTAAATATGATTTAGTTTACATTTTTCTCTCCAATCGAGTACACCCCAGTGCTCGCAATACTAAACTTCTTACCGAAGGGATACGTACAAAGATACAATCAGTCATTTACCAAGCGATGTCCGACTACCGAGGTCGCTAATTGGTCTGATAACAATCTTTCTTTATTAGACGTTACTTTTCCATGAAAGTCGGTATTGTATGTTATCCTACCCACGGGGGGAGCGGTGTGGTGGCTACCGAGCTTGGCAAAGCCTTAGCTAAAAAAGGTCACCAAATTCATTTTATTACTTATTCTCAACCTAGCCGACTGGATTTCTTCAATGAAAACCTGACGTATCATCAAGTAGATGTACGCACGTATCCGCTGTTCCAATATCAGCCCTACGAGTCGGCACTGGTAAGCAAAATGGTGGATGTTGTGAAGTACGAAGATTTAGATGTGCTGCACGCTCACTACGCTATTCCGCACGCTTCGGCCGCATATATGGCCAAGCAGATTCTGAAAGTAGAAAATATTGATATTCCGATAGTAACTACCTTGCACGGCACGGATATTACTTTGGTGGGTAAAGATAAATCATTTGCCCCGGTAGTAGCCTTCAGCATTAATCAGTCGGACGGAGTGACTGCCGTATCTCAGAATCTGCGGGATGAAACTTACGAGCATTTTGATGTTACGAAGGATATTGAGGTGATTCACAACTTTGTAGACCTCAACCGTTTCCGTCGCCAATCCAAAGAGCACTTTAAACGAGCCATTTGCCCCAATGGCGAGTACTTGATCACGCATATGTCAAACTTCCGGCGGGTGAAGCGAGTGGAGGATACAGTCAGAGTATTTTACAAGCTTCGCAAACATATTCCAGCTAAACTGCTATTAATCGGTGACGGTCCCGAGCGCGGCAACGTGGAAGATTTATG
>CAKZPJ010000600.1 GCA_937138955.1 uncultured Flammeovirgaceae bacterium
GTTGCTCTGGAGTTTCCATTCCGCCTCGGGTTACCACAACATTGGGCTGTAGCTCCCAGCAGTAGGCAGCGAACTCGGTGTTGAGGTAGGGAGTACCCATCATCCCGTCTAAAAAGACAATATCGATTTGACCGTAGTTGGTCAGTAATTCTTTGAGTTGTTGCTTGACGAAGCGGTTCAATTCAGGATTATGTTCGGGGTTGGCTTGGGTAGTATGGTCGCGCGAGATTGTAATGCCCTGTTCATAAATAAACTTCCAATCTTCGGGGCCGTAGTACACACCGATAGCGATACCTTCTGCTCGGAAGGCCTCAAATATCTCTTTCGTCGCATCTTTGCCGAACGGAGTATTAATTATACTAAAGTCGGTGGTTTCAGTGTCGTACATACAGAAACCATTGTGGTGCTTGGTAGTGAAGACCACATACTGAAACCCGGCTAGTTTTGCTAGTTTAGCCCACTGTTTGGGATTAAAGTTTTGCGGGTCAAAGCTTTGCTGTAGCTTAAAATAGTCATCTAAATATTCATCAGAAGCCCCTACCATAGTATGGCTGATAACCGAGCCTAACTGTACATCAAAGCTCCAGTGAATGAACATGCCCAAACCCAAGTCAGCAAACCACTCTATTCGCTCGGGCTTATTATTCTGGATGGGCAATACGTTAGTATTTTGACTGTAGGTCGCCTGTACACTCAGTATTGATGTTATAGATAGTAAAAATGCTATCTTCTTCATAGTTAGGGAAGGTGTATCGCGTCTCAAAAAATGCGCGGTAGCGAGATTTGATTTCCTAGTAACGAGGCTCGCAATCTTTAATTCTGATCTAACAAGTGGTTAGAAAATAAGGACTGTATGATCAACCACTAAGAGTCAACCATACAGTCCTATTGAACTGATATAGTGCCTAGACTAATATCCTGGATTCTGATCTGCTTCAGTCAATGACTGATTGAAGTCTATTTCTTCCTGAGGGATCGGTAAATAACGATGTATTCCGTAGTCAAAAGCTTCAATGCCAGCGACATCGAACTCTTGCTCGGCAAACTCTGCGCCCCAACGCAGTGCATCTTTTCTTCGCTTTTGCTCCAAGCCAAATTCCCATAGACGTTCATTGCGGATGGCTTCTCGGGTTTCTGCTTGCGAAAGCGCGGTAGAAAGCGCGGGCATGTCTACGGTAGGTCGGCTCCTTACCTGGTTGATTAGCGCAATGGCCTGCGGGCTGCTGCCCTGCTCGTTAAGAGCTTCAGCGTACATCAATAGCACATCGGCGAAACGCAACACTCTAAAGTTAATTGGCGAGTCACCATTCTCTTGCGAAGCGGGTATGTAATCGTACCGCCCGTATTTCCGGGCTACCCAGTCTTCCCTATCGTATTCCACACCGTCAAAGATGGTTATAGGATCAGGGTTGGCCGGGGTAGGTGGACCATAGGCAGTATACCTTAGCCGAGGATCTTCATCTTGGAAGCGATCTACAAAAGTAGGATTCATATAGGCGTTGAACCAGGTGAGGTACCCAAAAGTGCGAGCGCGGTTGGTGCCTTCTGTATTAGACAATCGGTCGTGGTCTGCCCAACCAAAGGGGTTGGTACCAAAACCATCGGTGTATTGGATTTCAAATAATGACTCCTGATTGTTTTCGTTGAACCACGTGAAGTTATCGAGGTAGTCATCTACCAGCGCATAACTAAACTCGCCACCTTCTACCAATCTTGCGAACTGGGTGGCTGCTTTTTGGTATCCATCCGAATCTAAGCCTACGCCGGGAGAAGCCATATACAGATACAATTTACCAAGCACGCCAACCGCTGCACCTCTGGTAGCCCGACCTACATCAAAAGGATCGTCGTAAGCTACTGGTAGTCGGTCAATGGCTTCATTCAGATCATCTATGGCTTGCTGATAAACCTCTAGTTCAGTTTCTGACCGGGGAACACCGGCGTCTTCGGAATTATCGGGCAGTTCTAGTATAATAGGCACCCTGCCGTAGTGGAACCCTAGCTCAAAATAGGCATATCCTCGGAGAAAATAGGCCTGCCCTAGCAGTGTTTGCTTTAAATTTTCATCTAAGTTTTCCATAACCGCTATGTTCTGGAGAGCGTAATTGGCTCTGCCAATAATCTGGTAGTAGCCTCTCCATACGTTCCGCACAGTCTGGTGGGTAGCATCATAAGAATAGGTGGAAATATGCCAACCGCCGGGCATATTAGAATTGGGAAGCATTTCTATGCCTACGTCGTGCATGTTAAAGTACGAGTTGTGATAAAGATAGCCACTCTGCAATGGACTGTAGGCCGCATTGACTGCGGACACTGCATCACTTTCGGTTTTAAAAAAGATTTCGGTGGTAATCTGGTTAGGATTGACTTTGGCCAAAAAATCTTTTTCTGGTTCGCATGCTAACAGCGTAGTAAGCATGAGTAACCCTAAAATACGATTAGATATGTATTTCATGTTCTTATTTATTTATAGGTTATACTATTTAAAACTTGGCTTGTATTCCCAGCATAAATGACCGAGCCTGCGGATACACCGATTCACCAATGCCCCGGAACTGGTTGTTAAAACCATTAGCGTTACTATTGGTAAATTCTGGATCCCACAACGACACATCGGTGAAGGTTAACAGGTTGTTACCGGTAGCGTAAATTCGCAGGCTTGACACTGCGCCCTTCGTGATATTAGCGAGCGAGGCCGGGGGTACCGTGTAACCTATGGTCAGTAATTTGAGTCGAGTAAACGCACCACTTTCCATCCAGCGGTCAGAAAAGCGACGATTATTGTTGGGGTCGCCTGCAATAGCTCGCGGCATGGTAGTAGAAGGGTTTTCGGGAGTCCAACGATCTAGCACCGTAGTAACGGTATTAAAAGCCCGCTGCATGGTTTCCCATTGAGTAGCTCGGTTACGATTAAAAATCTCAAAGCCACTCATACCCTGGAGCATCATAGAGAAGTCAAAATTCTTGAAGGCAGCCCGGGCGTTAAATCCAAAATTGAGCTTTGGGATTGGGTTTCCTATAATATCTCTATCATCACCCGTTACCCGACCGTCGCCGTCTAAATCCAGAAAGCGGATATCGCCGGGAGAGGCCGCCGCCGTCTGGTAGAAAGAATGCCCAGCAGCTTGAGCGGCTTCATTGTCAGCGTCTACTTCGGCCTGATTTTGAT
>CAKZPJ010000601.1 GCA_937138955.1 uncultured Flammeovirgaceae bacterium
CCACCCGCAAATTCACCGATGCCGTTAATCATAATCTTAGCCAAATCGCGCATCTGTTGGTACACCGTATCAGGCAGAGTCATGGCCGGAGCTACCGTGATGGAGTCGCCAGTATGCACTCCCATGGGATCAAAATTTTCCACCGAGCAAATAATAATCATATTGCCCAGTCTATCGCGCAGCAGCTCCAGCTCGTACTCCTTCCAGCCCATGATGCTTTGTTCTACCAGCACTTCGTGTACGGGCGAAGCATGTAAACCAGCATTGAGAGCTTTGTCAAACTCGCTAGCATCATTCACAAACCCACCACCGTAGCCACCCAGCGTATACGACGGGCGGATTACCAGCGGAAAGCCGATTTCCTGAGCAATTTCTTTTCCTTGCAAGAACGAGGTAGCGATGCGACCCTTACAAACTCCCACGCCCAACTCGTGCATCTTCAACCGGAATTTCTCCCGGTCTTCGGTGGTTTCAATCGCATTTACGTCGACACCAATCATCCGCACACCAAACTTTTCCCAAATTCCGGCTTTGTCGCAGTCAATGGCTAGATTCAGTGCCGTTTGACCACCCATCGTCGGTAGTACCGTATCAATGGGTCGGCCTTCCTCCTGGTGCTTTTTCAGAATTTCAACGATATACTTCTTCTCCAGGGGCTTCAGGTACACATCATCTGCCGTAATTGGGTCAGTCATAATGGTAGCCGGATTAGAATTGATCAGCGATACTTTTATTCCTTCTTCTCGCAGTGAACGAGCGGCCTGAGTACCTGAATAGTCAAATTCGCAGGCTTGCCCAATGATGATTGGGCCACTGCCAATAATTAAGATAGATTTGATGCTAGTATCGCGCGGCATAGGTTGGTTCGTTTATAATGATTAATGACTGATGAGTAATGATTAGTACTTAAACTCATACACTAGTCATTATTCATTATATCTTGGGTAAATTGATGCGAAGTTAGTAGAAAATGAATAGGAATTAAATCTGATACTAAATATTGGAGTTGAATAGAAATAAAAAAGTCGTAATATCGCACTTCACCCACACAGGTTTTGAGGGGTACTGGTATATTTTCCAAATAATATTCTGATTTAGAAGTTGAAGTCGCTATTCAAAGTAAGTTTTTCGGTAGGGTTTGTATTATTCATTCTGTTATCATTTTCCACTCAAGCACAACAAGCTCAACGACAACTCCGTATTGAACGAGCTTCATCGGCCATTAAGCTAGACGGAGTTTTAGAAGAAGATGCTTGGCAAGATGCCGAGGTGTCGGATAATTTCTGGCAGAACTTCCCGATGGATACCTCCCGGTCGGTAGCTCCTAGCGAGGTGCGTTTAGCATATGACGATAAATTCGTGTACGTAGGTGTTAAGTGCTACGCTACTACCGAAGGAAACTACTACGTAACCCCTTCTCTTCGGCGCGACTTTCGGGGAGCAGGTAATGATCTTTTTTCTATTATTATTGACCCTTTTCAAGATCAAACTACAGCTTTTATCTTTGGCATTAATCCCTACGGAGTGCAGCGAGAAGGGTTGATTTCTAACGGTGGGGCTTCTCAGCAAGACTTCGATCTTTCGTGGGATAACCGCTGGTTTTCAGAAGCCAAACGATACGATGGCTACTGGACGGCCGAACTGGCTATTCCGTTCAAAACGCTGCGCTACAAGGAAGGGTCTAAAGAGTGGAACGTGCAGTTTTATCGGCTAGATAGCCACACTAACGAGCGATCTACCTGGAATCATGTTCCGCTGAATTTTCGGCTTTACTCACTGGCGTATACCGGAAAGTTGCTGTGGGATCAACCACTTAAAAAGCCTGGGGCTAATGTTTCTATTATTCCCTACGTTTCAACTCAGCAAAACCGCGATTTTTCCGAGGCCGAAGGAGTGAGTAATTTTGCGGCGGGAGGTGATGCCAAAATTGCTATCACTCCCTCACTCAACCTCGATCTGACGGTAAACCCAGACTTTTCGCAGGTAGAAGTAGACCAGCAGGTAACTAACTTGGATCGTTTTGAGATTTTCTTTCCCGAGCGGAGGCAGTTTTTCCTGGAGAACGCTGATCTGTTCGCCAATTTTGGTTCGGAGAATGTTCGCCCGTTCTTCTCCCGTCGTATTGGGGTCGCTATTGATAGTGCTACCGGAGTAAATGTGCAAAACCCTATTATAGGAGGGGCCCGACTTAGTGGAAGAGTAAACAAAAACTGGCGGTTAGGGCTACTAAATATGCAGACGGGGGCGGATGAAGATATTAATCTTCCTAGCTTCAATTATACTGTGGCAGCAGTGCAACGGCAGTTGTTTGCTAGGTCAAATATATCGGCTTTGTTTATCAACAAGCAGTCGTTTAGTGATAGCACTAACGAGTTTTCGTTAGGTTCCGATAACTTCAATCGCTTAGTAGGTCTGGACTATAACCTGGCTTCGGCTGATAATACTTGGACGGGAAAAATTTACTATCATCAGTCGTTTGATCCGATACCAAAAGACGATGCTTACTCCCACGGAGCCAACCTAACCTACAGCACTCGTAACTGGGAATTGATATGGGAACATCAGATTGTGGGAGAGGGCTTTAATGCCGAAGTAGGATTTACCCCCCGCAGAAATTTTCGCCGTATTTCACCTTCTATCGCTCGTAGGTTTTATCCCGACGGTAACGGTATCGTGAGTCACGGCCCGGGTATTGAACAACAGCTTTGGTGGAAGCCTGCTCTGGGTATATCCGATTATAACTTTAACCTATTCTGGGACTTTAACTTCCGAAACACCAGTCAGCTAACTGTTTCGGCCATGAATGACTATATCTATCTGTTTCGCCCCTTTTCCCCTTCGCGCCAAGGGCTTCCCTTTTTAACCGGGGAAACGTTCAATATGATGTATTTAATGGTGGAGTACGAATCGGATGAACGAAAGAATTTTAACTATGAGATCAACACGATTAACGGGCAATACTACGGCGGTATTCTGAATTCGTTTTCCGGTACACTCAACTATCGCTTTCAGCCTTATGGCTTGTTCTCACTAGATTTCAACTACAGTGACATCAATCTGGCAGAACCCTACTCCGATACTCAGTTCGTATTAATCGGCCCCCGGCTAGACTTAACCTTCACCCGAAGTATTTTCCTAACCACCTTTGTGCAATACAATAGTCAGTTTGAAAACGTGAACGTAAACGCTCGTTTCCAGTGGCGCTTTAAGCCGGTTTCTGACTTGTTTATTGTGTATACCGATAACTATACTGCCTACGGTGAGAGTCGCTTTTTCCCCGATACTTATGAGAAGAAAAACCGAGGCTTAGTCTTGAAACTTACTTACTGGCTAAATCTTTAATTTAGCCATTCAATATATCCGGCTATTGCTTCTTTTGCCATTTCTAATGCCTAGTCTAGCGACTCGCCATAAGTTACGCAACCGGGCAGCGAAGGCACGGTCACGGTAAATCCTCCTTCTGGCTCAGGATTGAGAAGTATACGATAGACTAAATGCTCTGTTTTTATAGTTATCGTCTATTAAGCAGTAATGATTTTTATACAACTTCTTTACGATAACCTGTTTAGTTTGTTCATCTTCTTCTAATTCTAAGAACTTAGGAGGATTATGATTTAACGACGGCATATTCCCGCACCAGTTTCCCCAAAGTATCAATATCCCGCTCGGTATGCAGCGCACTAATAACCACCCGCGTAATACAATCACTGTCAGGATTAGGGTACGGAAAACTAGATAGTACGCACTCTTCGCTCAACTCTTGACAAAGATTTTTATCCGAGCTGTAAAAAACCGGATAGTTCTCGAAGTATCGGAACATATCACTGTCTTGAATAAGAGACTGAAAGTGCTGCACATTATCCCGTAGTTGGGCAAGCAAAATAGCGTATAATTTCTCAGCCCGAAGCATAGCGTACAGATAGGCCGGAATTGCCGGAGATGCCGCCGTGAAGTACGGGCTTTTCTTCAGTTGTTGAATAATTAAGTTATTTCCTAATACCACTCCAGCAGTCACACCCAATGCTTTTCCAATTGATCCAACTACCACCAGTGAGACATTAGACGGAATGAGCCGATTTACGGTAGCGAATATTCCCTCCCCTTGCTCGCCTAGTACTCCTAATCCGTGAGAATCATCAATAACTAGTGTAATATTAAGATGATCAGGTAAGTGAGTCACCCAATCGAAAGAATGGGGACGAGCGTATAGTGGGTCTACCGAATTGATCACAATTACTACTTCCCTCTCACTGTAGCCTACTTTTGCTACCAGACTTGATACCCATTTACCGTACTGTCCTTGTACATTGTCTTTCTCATTGCGCCATAGAGCCGGATGCGCCTGCGGAGCGTATAAAAACTGCTGCCCTTTATCCAATGTGCGGATAAGTGCTTGCCCCGCCAGATAGCCGGAAGAAAAGGTGAGAGCCACTGGAGCCGCTGCAAAATCAGCTAGCCAACTTTCGGCCTCTTCGTAAATTGCCAGTTGCACATTAGAAGCGCGAGAACTGGAGTAACCCGTACCATACCAACTAAAGCCATCGCGTAGCAACTCTTGAAAAATAACATTTTTATGTATGCCTAAGTACGATGTGCCACTAAAGTACAACTGCTCTTTTCCTTCGGTAATAATAGTTCGCCCAGGTAATAAATTCGTCTCTATCATAAACTCAAATTGATGATAAATTACTGAGGGCTGATAGTTGGACTCCGGTACCGTTTTCATCGGGAAAATGGACCTCGTTAGGGGTTATTATCACGCCAGTGGCGATGTCTTCCGCTAATAACATGGCACCGTCCATATCTACGTAATCCAGCGAAGGAGATAAGTGGGCGATAGCTGAAATTCCGACGGTGGATTCGGTCATACAGCCAATCATTACTTTCATGTTACGCTGGCGCGCTTCCTGAATCATGCGACGGGCCGGGGTGATGCCGCCGCATTTGGTCAGTTTAATATTGATTCCATGAAAAAGCCCTTCGCATTTTGCTACGTCGCTTTCTACAATGCAGCTTTCGTCGGCCATTAATGGTAAGTCTGAATTCTGATAAACCTCCTTCATTCCGTCCCAGTTATCGGCTTTAAGGGGCTGTTCAATGAACTCTACGCCCAGCTTCTTTAGCTCCTGTGAGTTTTCAATGGTTTCTTCCACACCCCAGGCACAATTGGCATCTACTCGGAATAGGGCATCGGTATGTTTTCGCAGTTCGCCCACAATGGCTAAATCTTCGGGAGTGCCTAGCTTTATCTTATAAATAGGCCAGGGCTTCGCCTTCATTTTACGAACCATCACTTCAATACTGTCAATACCAATAGTGTAATTAGTAATAGGCGCATCGGCAGGGTTTAGCTTCCAAAGTTGGTACAGCGGCTGACCGATTTTTTTTCCGTATAAGTCATGAGCGGCAATATCCAGCGCGCAGAGTGTGAACGGACTTTGTGGAAGATGAGGCAGCAGTTGCTTCCAGAAATGTTCGGGCGTACCCACTTCGTCTGCTTCTAAAGGTTGATTGGATAAGGAGTATTCCTTAATAATTTCTCGCACCGAATCTACCTCGTCCTGCATTCGCTCAA
>CAKZPJ010000602.1 GCA_937138955.1 uncultured Flammeovirgaceae bacterium
AATTGCTGTTTCCAGGGGTGCATTTGCCGTTGAGCCTAATAAAATGGTAGTTTATCTTTTTTGATTATATCTAGCCTTCATATTGCTTATCTTTGGAATATGCCGTCTAAGAATTTTGTTTCACGAATCGTACCGGATATTAAGGACTCAGCTAGTCAGGGTCTTGGTGAGCACCACGGTCGCGGGAATACCTTGCCAAGGAACGCCGTGAGATCGCTGTCCTATAAAGAGATAATTTTTCAGGTGCTATTGCACGTGGTGGTATTCATCTTTTATTCTTACGACCGGCGAAACCCTCATATAGAGTCTTATCAGGTGGTATTTTTCCTCACCTATTCGATGGCGGCCTTGGTGATTAATTACTTTTTGCTGCCCCGATTCTTATATCGAAACAAGCCCCTGCAGTTCGTAGGCTGGACGGTTGCCGTTATTGCGCTTGTAATTTTTCTAGAAGAGGCGGTTATTGAGCAAATCTATTTTCCCGATACCCGAGGGCAACGTTTTTTAGGAGTCTTTTTTAGTTTGTGGGGAGTACTACCCGTCATTACTGTGTTATCGGGTTTTAAGTTTGCCTGGGATGCGTTGAGAAAGCAGCAGGAGGTTGAGCTACTCAAAAGTACGATAAAGGAAAGTGAGTTAAAGTTTTTACGATCTCAAATTAACCCCCACTTTCTGTTCAATAACCTTAACAATCTTTATTCCTACGCGATAGAGTTTTCGCCCAAAACCCCTGAGATTATTCTGAAACTAAGCTCGGTGCTTCGGTATATGCTCTACGAGTGTCAGGAGAAGTACGTGCCGCTCTCTAAAGAAGTGGAGCAACTGGAAAATTTTACCCAACTGTACGAAATGCAGATTGAGGAGCGGGGTGAGGTAAGCTTTTCGGTGGCGGTCAACCAACTCGACTATCAGATTGCCCCGCTGATACTGATTGTTTTTATTGAGAACGCTTTCAAACATAGCCAATCGGGCCAGTCGGAAGATATTCAAATTGATATTTCGATTGAGTTGTCGGAAGAAGGAGAACTCAATTTTTCCTGTAAGAATAACTTCCATCCGGTAGCCAATACGGAAAATCTGGCGCACGGTATTGGATTGGAGAACGTTAGAAAGCGGCTTCAACTTCTCTACCCTAATGCGCATGAGCTAGTTATTGAAGAAACAGATAATCAGTATGAAGTATATCTTAGCATGCAGTTAACTCAGAAAGTACGGAATGAACTGTATTATCATTGAAGATCAGCCTCCCGCCCAGCGTATTCTCAAGAAGTTTATTGAAGACATTGGGTCGCTGCATTTAGTAGCTACTTTTTCGGATGCTATTCAGGCTATGGAATACCTAAAATCGGAGAAGGTAGAGCTAATATTTCTGGATATTCATCTGCCGAAAATTTCCGGTATTGACTTGCTGAAATCGGTCCCCAACCTGCCGCCCGTTATTCTGACCACTGCGTTTTCGGACTATGCGCTGGAAAGCTACGAATTTAGCGTAGTAGATTATCTGCTTAAGCCCTTTTCGTTTCAGCGATTCGTAAAAGCGGTTTCCAGAGTGCCCACACACAACTCCGCAAAGCTGCAGAAATCAGATACCATCTCCGAGTCAGCCCCTGACCAGCGGGAGATATTTATTAAATCGGGTTACGAATACATTAAGGCTGCAATAA
>CAKZPJ010000603.1 GCA_937138955.1 uncultured Flammeovirgaceae bacterium
ATTTTGAACGACCTAAAAACTAACAAGCAGGAGTAAGTGGTAAACTTCTTTCCACTCTTTTTATCTTAGGGGAAAATTTGTCTATGCAATATCTTACCAAAGCCAATATAGCTTATATAGCTGCAGTCATTTTATTACTGTCCAATATTGTATTAAAAAAGACCGGGAATGGTCTGGAAGCTTTATATTGGCTGGGGCTTGTAGCCTTTGCAGTAGGATTGTATTTTCAATATGGCAAGTTACAGGTTTCGATGTTGAAAATTCGGTAAATCTTGACGCTCTCAACCGCGCAACAGCTTGTCTCGGGCTTAACCAGAGGGTCGCCTTTAACTTTCTAAACCTGCAACCTAAAACCTTTTCAGTCAATTTCAATAATTACGTCAGATGTAAGTGGATGGCCTACGCAGGTGAGTACGTAGCCTTGCTTTAGATCATCTTCGGTTAGGGCGTCGGTTTCATCTAGTTTCATACGGCCTGAAGTGCATTTGCCCATACAGGCGGTACAGATTCCACTTTGGCAGGAGTAGGGTAAGTCTATGTCTAGGGCAATTGCTGTTTCTAGAATTGTGCTGCCGGGGTCTACCGCAAAGCGATGAGTTTCGCCTTCAAAAATAACGGTTACCTCGTTGGTTTCCGTGACCGGAACTTTATCGTTACCTAGCGCGCCTACTGTGGTTTCGGTATCCCAGGTAGCAGATGGTGACTGCTCTTCAGCAGAAGATTCATTTGTCTTCGGTTTGGCTGGTGTTGCTACAAAGCTTTCCTTATGAACTAATGATGGTTGTACGCCCTGTTCGTTCAGGGCTTGTAGCACATTTTCCATCATTCCCTGCGGGCCACACAAAAAGTATTCGGTCTTATCTTCAGAAAAAGGTAATTCAGCGATTAATTCTGGAACCCGTTCTGGGCTAATTAGCCCACTATGGCTGGCAAATTCCGGGCTGGCATTTTCCAAAATATGGGTTAGATGAAATCGCTTGGGCATCTGGCTTTGCAACTGATGCAGATGCTCGCGAAAAATAATTGCCTCTTCATCGCGGTTCGCATAGATCAGCGAAATTTTAGATTCGGGTTCCTTTTCTAGTGCTGATTTTATCAGCGACATAAGCGGCGTAATACCGCTTCCACCCCCAAACATGACCAAATGCCGGGGCTGATCAGAATTTAGTTCAGTAGTAAATGTACCAGCCGGAGCCTGCACTTTTACTGTATCGCCTGGTTGTAATGTATCGTTCAAGTAATTAGACACTTTACCGGATGCCACCCGCTTCACCGTAACTGCTGGGTATTGATTAGTGAAGGGGGAGGTAGATAACGAGTACGATCGCCGTACCTCTTGATTATTAATATCTAAAATAAGTGTAAGAAACTGCCCCGGCTTGTAAACCAAGTCAGGTTGGTCAAATACAATAGTGATAGCATCGGCCGTTTCTCGTATAATTTCCTTAACCTTCAGCTCCTTCGGACTAGGCTTCTTTACTGGTGAACTCGCTTCCGATTCTTCTTTATCTTTACTCTTAGACTTTGAAAAAAAATTAAACTTCACAACAATCCTCTTTATATTTTAATCGTAATACTTAATCTCCGTAGCCAGCTCATAAATGATGGCTTTACGTACTCATGAGTTTTGAGTTACCTCATTAAACAAACTCTGAACTATAACACGCTTTTACCAAAACCTTCCCAAAATTATGAGAGATGACCGTAAAATCGCGCACAAATTTCTAATTTTGGATTTACTATTAACAAATTTACATGGAATTAACTTCCCTCACCGCAGTTTCACCTATTGACGGACGGTATCGAAGGCATACTACCTCTTTATCTCCGTACTTCTCCGAATACGCACTAATCCGTTATCGGGTTTTGGTTGAAGTAGAATACTTTATTGCTCTTTGCGAACTGCCGCTACCCCAGCTAACTAAAGTAGATTCATCGGTATTTTCTAAGCTACGAGCAATAGCAGAGAACTTTACTGAGGAAGATGCCCAGAAAATTAAACAATGGGAAAAACAAACCAACCACGATGTGAAGGCGGTAGAGTACTTTTTAAAAGACCGTTGGGATACCCTGGGATTAGCTGAATATAAAGAGTTTATTCACTTTGGCCTTACTTCTCAGGATATTAATAACACCGCTATTCCATTGAGCTTACGCGATGCAGTACAGCAGGTTTATCGTCCTTTAATTGAAGAAGTACTGAAAAAGATAGGGAAACAGGCGGCCAATTGGAGCAATTTACCCATGCTGGCTCGCACCCATGGTCAACCAGCGTCGCCTACTACTTTCGGTAAAGAATGGTTGGTATTTCACGAGCGGTTGCAGCAGCAGTTAATTTCTCTTAATTCAGTGCCTTTTGCGGCGAAGTTCGGCGGGGCCACCGGTAATATGAATGCTCACGTAGTGGCCTACCCTGACCAGAATTGGAATGCATTTGCCGCAAAATTTGTGAACGAAGCACTAGGGTTACAACGTAGTTTTCCGACTACCCAAATTGAGCACTACGACCATTTGGCGGCTCTGCTCGATGCATTAAAGCGAATCAATATTATTCTGATTGACTTTAGCCGAGACGTTTGGCAGTACGTAGCTATGGGTTATCTAAAGCAAAAGGTAATAGAAAACGAAGTAGGTTCTTCAGCCATGCCGCACAAAGTAAACCCTATTGACTTTGAGAATGCCGAAGGTAACTTAGGAATTGCTAATGCTTTATTAATTCATTTGGCGGAGAAGCTTCCTATTTCTCGCTTACAGCGAGATTTGACTGATTCTACCGTATTGCGTAATCTGGGTGTTCCGTTAGGTCACATACTGATTGCTTTTCAATCGTTACTAAAAGGGTTAAATAAGATTGAGGTAAATGAAGCGGCTTTGCACGGTGATCTGGAAGAAAACTGGGCAGTAGTAGCTGAGGCTATTCAAACCATCTTACGGCGCGAAGGCTACCCAAAACCCTACGAAGCTTTGAAGTCGTTAACTCGGGGTAAAACTCAAATTTCGGAAGCAGATATAAAACATTTTATTGATTCATTGGAAGTAAGCGATCCGGTAAAGCACGAGCTACAGTCTGTTTCTCCGTTCAACTACATCGGAATAAAAAGCCAGGGATAGAAAGTTACAAATTTTAGGGCGAAAGTTTACAAAACCCGACACTTGTAGCTCATAGCCTGTAACTGGTAAGCTAAAACTAACAATCTGGGAACTTTCTCTCTGAAAATCGTGGTTTGAAGAACTAGTCTATTTCCTTATTTTTGCGCGACGCTCTGCCCAAGTTGGGTAGCGCGTTTTTTTATCAATTTTATCGAACCTCCGAAAAACGGCTGCTTACGTAGGCCGTTCTTTTATTTTATTTCGGTGGATAGATGTTAAATTTTATCAATTATGGCAGTATCATATTACACCAAAGAAGGGCTGCAAAAGCTGAAAGACGAGCTAAATGAATTAAAGACCAAGGGGCGAACCGATATGGCTAAACAAATTGCCGAGGCTCGTGATAAAGGAGATTTAAGTGAAAATGCTGAATACGACGCCGCCAAAGATGCCCAAGGACTTCTGGAGTTGAAAATTTCTAAATTGGAAGGAACGGTAGGTAATGCTCGCGTTATTGATGAGTCTACTATTGATACCTCTAAGGTCTCTATTCTTTCTACCGTAGAAATTAAGAATAAGAAAAACGGCGCAAAGGTAGCTTATACTCTAGTTTCTGAAGAAGAAGCAGACTTAAAGGCTAATAAAATTTCCGTGAAATCACCGTTTGGAAAAGGGTTACTTGGTAAAAAGGTAGGCGAGATCGCTGAAGTGAAAGCCCCTGCTGGCACGATGGAGTTTGAAGTATTAGACATTTCTGTAAGCGGAATTTAAGAAATTCCGAGTTTCATCCGCTAAAACTTGGAACTCAAAACCCTAATTCTATGCCCAGCATCTTCAATAAGATCATCAATCGAGAAATTCCGGGTCATATTGTGGCCGAGAATGATCACGCTATCGCCTTTCTGGATATTCGTCCGCTAACTAAAGGGCATACTCTCGTTGTGCCTAAGCAGGAAGTTGACTATCTCTTTGATCTGGACGATGAGGCTTACACTCAACTTAACCTGTTTGCAAAGCAAGTAGCCATTGGGCTCAAGAACGTAATTTCTTGTCAGCGGATTGCTACTGCTGTTATTGGACTAGAGGTACCTCACGCGCATATTCACCTCATTCCAATTAACAGCATGAGCGACGCTAACTTCAGTAACCCTAAGCTTACCATAAGCGAAGATGAAATGACTCATATAGCAGCGGAAATTCGCGCTGCAGTAGAATAGCTCTTTACACATATTATTCAATACCAAAGAGGCTATCTCAAACGTGAGGCGGCTTTTTTTAATCAGATGACTGTTGAGTCAGCCTATTTACTATCTTGATCTATGGGCGACAACCAAAAGAAAAAGTCTGCTAGTAAAATAGTCTTCAAAGCGTACCACCATCAGTGACATTTTATCTATTCACTCCGCAGTGAGTCTACCGGATTAGCCAGTGCTGCCCGAGTCGTTTGAAAACTGACCGTCACTAGGGCTACTAGTAGTGATAGTATCCCTGCAAAAATAAATACCCACCAGCCAATACTGATGCGAAAAGCGAAGCCCTCCAGCCATTCTTGCAGTAGATAGTAGGTAATCGGAACTGAGATGAGAAAGGCGATCAGAATGAGGCTCACAAAATTCTTAGAGAGCACCGCTAAAATCTGAATTAGAGAAGCTCCTAGTACTTTTCGGATACCAATTTCTTTGATACGTTGTTCCGTAGCGATGGAAGCTAAACCAAACAGACCTAAACAGGCAATGATAATGGCTAGTCCGGCAATAATAGAGACTACTTTGCTCATTTGCTCGTCGGTTTGGTACAACTCCTCGAAGTGTTCATCTAGGAATGAATACTCGAAAGGGCGGTTAGTAATTAAGGTTTCCCAAGTGCTTCGTACTGCCTGGATAGTGCTCTCAATATTATCCGGGCTTACTTTTACCGAAAGCTCACTAAAACTCCACTCTGGATGCACATGGATGGCCAGTGTATTTACTGAATGGTGCAGCGAGTTATAGTTAAAGTCTTGCGTAACGCCTACGATAGTACCCAGTGTATCATTATCGTACCAGCCAAAGCCAAACTGTGCTCCAACCGGGTCTTCCAACCCGAGTTCTTTCGCCAGAGATTCGTTAATGATGAAGCTAAAGCCAGCGTCAGTGGCGTAATCTCGGGAAAACGCTCGTCCTTCTTTCAGTTGAATATCGTACACATCTAGGTATTCATAATCGACATTAACCTGAGAAATAGTCAGTTCATGGATTGAAGTATCGGTTTTCACTTTGCCTCCGGTTTGATGAAAGTTGTTGCCAATCCGTTGACCGGAAGCGGTCACACCTATTACCCCTGGTTGAACTAACAATTCGTTGCGGAGCGTTTCGTACTGCTCATTGGCCTCGCTATTCATCGGAATCAGCATCATTTGTTCCTTATTAAAGCCAATGTCCTTGCTCTTCATAAAATTGAGCTGCTGTGTAGCCAGTACCGTGCCTACTATTAAGGCAATGGCGGTAGCAAATTGTACGACTACCAGCCCACTTCTGAGTAGCGATCTCCGGTTCAGGCTTTCTAGCTTACCCTTCAGCACTTTAGCTGGTTGAAAAGAAGAGAGGAAAAAAGCCGGATACGAGCCGGACAGTATTCCTACCAGGCAGGCTACAATCAGTATTCCCGCAATCACCTCAATGTGATCAAAGACCGCCAGCAGCGACAGCGAGCGATTAGAAATAGCGTTTATATAAGGGATGAAAGCAGCCGCGATGAGCAGCGACAATATCAGAGCAATCAGGGTAAGAAGAATTGACTCACCCAAAAACTGTCCAACCAACTGCTGCTTTAGCGCTCCAATTGATTTACGAATACCCACTTCTTTAGAGCGAGTGGTGGAACGCGCTACCGAAAGATTCATAAAGTTGATGCTGGCGATAATCAGGACAAAGAAGGCCAGAATAAAAAATGTTTTAATGTACGGACCATCAAACTTACGGTAATTCTGATAGTCGTGCTCAATATCCATTGACCCAAGATGAACATCGGAAAGTTGCTGAAGAAAGAGCGTGTAGTAGGTGGTCGCCTCTTCGCTCATATGCGATTCTAGAAACTTAGGAAACTTGCTTTCCAACTGCTCAATATCAGTGTGCGGTGCCAGTACCAAATACGTAACCATAAAGTTGCTGCCCCACTGATCGTTAAACTCCGGGCGTTCTTGCGTAACGGTATTAATAGAAATCAGCGCTTCGTACTGTAGGTGAGAGTTCTCTGGTACATCAGCGAGAACCCCGGTAACTTCATAGTTGTCGTCGTTGATGATTAATTGCTCGCCTAAAACTGCTGCATCATCAAACAGCTTTTGTGCGGTAGTTTCAGTAATTACAACACTGTTAGGTTTATCCAGTACTGTACTTACATCGCCTTGTAGTAGCTCAAAGTCAAACATCTCTAAAAAGGTAGAATCTACTACGGCGGTGCGATCAATAACTAGTTGCAGGTCTTCTTTCTGGTACAGAAGATTGTCCCATACCCAAAAGCGGGTGAAGTTAGTAATTTCGGGCATCTCCTCGAGCAAATTTGGCCCCATACCGGGCATAGACAGGGCTACGTTTTGCGGACTCATTCCAGGGAACGA
>CAKZPJ010000604.1 GCA_937138955.1 uncultured Flammeovirgaceae bacterium
CATTTGATCTAAATTCACGTGTCACATAATACGTTGAAGTACAATATTGGATATACAATGCCTTATCATTAGTAGGGCACTATCCACCCTGGCCCCAGACAACCCCGGAACTTATCCGGAGCTGGGGTATCCAGGGTCAACTATCAATTTTTAACTAGTAATAATTATTCACCAGAAATCTATATAACTATGGCAATTACTGCACAAGAAGTGAACAAGCTTCGCCAGATGACCGGAGCCGGGATGATGGACTGCAAAAAGGCACTGGTAGAGGCCGACGGCGATTTTGATAAAGCTATTGAAATATTAAGAAAAAAAGGACAAAAAGTATCAGCCTCGCGCTCTGATCGAAAAACTAGCGAAGGCGTAGTGTTCATAAAAACTAGTGACGACCAGACTGAAGCAGTACTTATCTCATTGAATTGCGAGACTGATTTTGTTGCGAAGAACGATGAATTTTTAAGTATTGGCGATAGCATTGTTGATTTAGCCTTCCAGGAGAAACCAGCGTCAACTGAAGAGTTGAAAGGTTTAAAACTAGGTGACTTGACCGTGGCTGAAAAGTTGACTGAACTAGTAGGTAAAATCGGAGAGAAGATTGACATTGGTGCTTACGAAATGATGAGCGGCGAGATCGTTGTGCCGTATATTCACGCTAATAAAAAGCTAGGTGTACTGGTTGCTCTGGAAAATACCGATGGAAACGGTGAAGAAGCAGGGAAGGACGTAGCGATGCAAATTGCCGCTATGAGTCCCGTTGCCCTAGACGAAAGCGAAGTAGAGCAATCAACTATTGACCGCGAGTTGGAGATTGGTCGCGAGCAAGCTAAAGCTGAAGGAAAACCAGAGCATATCTTGGACAAGATTGCTCAAGGAAAACTGAAAAAGTTCTTTAAAGACAATACACTAGTACACCAGGCTTTTGTAAAAGACACGAGCATGAATGTTTCTCAGTATTTAGAAAGTGTAAACAAAGGTATGAAGGTGAGCAAGTTTAAGCGAGTTTCAGTAAGTGCTTAAGCGCATTTTCTACTACTTATTTTACTAATTCAAAGCCCAGCCCCACCCGGTTGGGCTTTTTGCTTTCTATGAAGAATAAAATAAAGATTCAGTCCGCTAGGTTCTCAGATAAATTTTTATATTTACTCTCCGGTTTTCTCCAAAACTCATTTCGGACTCTGCTCCGATAGATATACGCAGCATACTGATTTGCAACTTACTTTAAGTACAACTGTCCTATGAAATTTGTTGTCTCCTCTTCTACCCTGCTCAAGCAGCTTTCGGCCATCAACGGCGTAATTGCCTCTAACCCCGTCGTTCCGATTCTAGAAAACTTTTTATGTGAAATTCAGAACGGCACCTTGAAAATAACTGCCTCCGATTTGCAAACCACCATCATGACTGAGCTGGCGGTGGATGCTCAGGAGCGGGGCAGCATTGCCGTACCGGCTAAAATACTTATTGAAACCCTGCGTAACCTTCCCGAACAGCCGGTTACATTTACTATTGATGAGGCTTCCTACAACATTGAAATCCATTCGGAAAACGGACACTACCGACTTTCGGGCGAGAATGCTACCGACTTTCCGAAAGTACCGGCGGTAGAAGATGGCAACACAGTAGAAGTACCAGCCGACGTACTGGCTCATGCGGTAAGTAACACCCTGTTTGCTACCAGTGCCGACGAACTACGTCCCGCCATGACGGGAGTATTTATTAACCTGAATGGTCAGGGAAGCACTTTTGTAGCAACTGATGGACACCGATTGGTACGTTATCGTCGTACTGATGTTTCGGGTGGCGTAGCCGGGAAATCATCGATTATTGTGCCTCGCAAAGCCCTAAATCTGCTGAAAAGCGTTTTGCCTTCAGAGAATACTGAAGTAAGTATGCGCTACAATGCATCCAATGCTTTCTTCCAATTTTCGGGAACAGCGGGAGCTAATATCCAAATGGTGTGTCGCCTCATTGATGAACGGTACCCTGACTACGAAAATGTGATTCCGCAGGATAATCAGAATGAGATGACGATCAATCGTCCAGATTTTCTAAGTTCCCTCAAGCGAATTGCAATCTATGCCAACAAGACCACGCATCAGGTACGCCTGAAGCTGGATGGAAATAAGCTTCATGTTTCAGCCGAAGATCTTGATTTCTCAAATGAAGCCAACGAAACCCTGCCCTGCGATCATCCGGGCGAGGATTTAGAAATCGGATTTAATGCTAAGTTCTTAATTGAAATGCTCAATAACATCGATTCAGAAGAAGTCACTTTCAAGTTTTCTCAGCCTAACCGAGCCGGGCTAATCATTCCTAGCGAGAAAGATGAGAACGAAGAGGTTTTGATGCTGGTAATGCCCGTCATGCTGAGTAATTATGTTTAAAATGTGCTCAAGCCGCCGTGTAACGGTGTTCAGGCGACCGCCGCCCGGTGTTCAGGGTTTTGAGTTTAAGTGCAAAAACTTTGAACGAAGAACTGTGATTCATAAACTCAGTACTCTAACACCCTAACACTAACCCACACTAATACAACCTATGGCAACTACCCCAGACTTAGGAAAACCCGTAGGAGTTACCCTCGACCGTTTCATCAAGCGCGATCAGGACTCCTTCCCCTACGCCACTGGAGAGCTTTCTCAGTTACTGCGCGATATTGGCTTAGCCTCTAAGATTCTAAACCGGGAGATAACCCGATCAGGATTGTTAAATTTGGAAGGAGCTTTTGGTGCTGAGAATGTGCAGGGAGAAGCCCAGCAAAAACTAGATGTAGTGGCTAATATTCGATTCAAACGGGCACTGACTAACGGTGGACAAGTTTGCGCGTTGGTTAGCGAAGAAGAGCCGGATTTGATTACCATTAATCCCGATGCTAATTACTTGGTAGCGATGGACCCGCTGGATGGCAGTAGCAATATTGATGTAAACGTATCAATCGGGACGATTTTTTCTATTTACCGACGCAAAAGTAAAAAGGGCAGTCAAGTAACGAAAGAAGATGTTTTGCAACCCGGTAGAGATCAGGTAGCGGCGGGCTACGTGCTGTACGGATCATCTACTATGCTGGTATACACGACGGGGCAAGGCGTAAATGGGTTTACCCATGGTCCTACTATTGGTGAGTTCTTTCTGTCCCATCCAAACATTAAGTGTACGCCCGACGGTACTATCTATTCTATCAATGATGGTTATTGGAACGAGATGACTGATGAGCTACGCTCGTTTGTTGAGTACTGTCGAAGTCAGAAGTTAACGGCTCGCTACGCGGGATCACTGGTAACGGATGTGCACCGCAACCTACTAAAAGGGGGAATCTACATTTATCCCGCTTTACCCAAGCACCCCGACGGAAAGTTGCGGTTGTTGTACGAAGCCAATGCCCTCGCCATGATTGTGGAACAAACCGGTGGTAAAGCCAGCGATGGCAAACAACGAATTCTAGATATTCTCCCTAAAGAATTTCATCAGCGCACTCCGTTGTTTATTGGCTCAGCCAATTTGGTGGATAAGTGTCTAGAAATGATTTCGTAACCGAAAATTGCAGTTGACAGACTATTGCAATTACATTCCTATCGCATTGCGTTCTATATCTCTTTTTTTCATTTTCTTTTGCTCGTTAGTAATAACTGGGTTCTCCTCTGAAGTAGACAGCATACCCGGCGTTCGCAAGGTTAAGGATATACTGATTTATCAGGATAGCCTCTACTACGCTAGTTTTCCCTCTATCGTAAAATTGCCTAACGGAGAGTATTTGCTAGCTTTCCGGCGAGCACCCAATCGCCGCATATTCGGTGAGTCGGGGAATAACCACGTTGACCCGAATAGCTACCTAGTCGCCTTACGTTCTGAGGACGGTGAGAATTGGTCCGAAGAACCTTCATTACTGTACGCTCACCCCTTCGGTGGCTCGCAGGACCCTTGTTTACTACTCAAGCGTGACGGTTCACTGATTTGCACCAGCTACGGCTGGGCTTTCCTGCGCCCGGAAGGAATAGAACAGCTAAGCGCGACTCAAGTAAAGGCAGGAAAAAACGCTGTTTTTCTGGGAGGCTATACGCTCCATTCGGAGGATAATGGCTACACTTGGAGCCAAGCCAATTATCCAATCAGCCCATCAGTAGAAGTTCGTAATAATGCTCTAGGCCAACCTCTTCCGGCTTATAATCGCGGGGCACTTTGGGAAACCCAAGATAAAACACTGTTTTGGGCGGTCGCCGTAGCTGAAGATACGGCTCAACTCTCCAGGACTTCCGTTCATCTACTAACTTCTAAAAACGCCGGTCAATCTTGGAAATACGTAAGTCCTATTGCCCGTGATTCGCTGATTGCATTCAACGAGACTTCTCTGTACGAAACACCTAGCGGTGACTTAGTAGCTTTTCTGCGAACCGCTAATTTGAATGGACAAGCAGCAATTGCTCGCTCAACCAACGGGGGTAAAAGTTTCAGTGCTTGGCAGAGTATGGGTTTTTCGGGCTACCCTCAGCACGCGCTACGGTTACCGGACAATCGAGTTTTACTCACCTACGGATACCGCACTGAACCTTACGGCATCCGCGCTAGAATTTTGAATGCGGAGTGTACCGACTTCGCTACCTCGCCGGAAATTATTTTGCGAGAAGACGGAGGAAATAGTGATCTGGGTTATCCCTGGTCAGTACAGTTAGATGAGAAACACGTGCTGGTCGTCTATTACTTCAATCAGGGTGATGGTTTGCGCCATATTGCGGGGACGGTGCTGGAGATTGAATGACTCCAGCTAATTTGTAGCCTCAACCATATATCACTATATTAGAAGGTCTGCTACTAATATTTTCTTACCTGTATGAAAGCAACTGGAACAACTTGGTTTTTACTAACAGCCACATTATTTATATCGGCTGTCTTGTTCAACCAATGTTCTGAGCCTTCTTCGGTTGCTGTACCGCAAACGGTTGATTTCAATTTTCATGTTCGCCCCATTCTGGTCAAGAATTGCTACCTCTGCCATGGTCCCGATTCCAGCAGTCGCGAAGCTGATTTACGCTTAGATATTTTTGAAGCCGCAACCGCCCAGCGAGAAGGTGATCTTTTCGCTATCAAACCCGGGCATCCTCGCCAGAGCGAAGTCATTCACCGCATCAATAGCGATGATCCCGATAAGGTGATGCCGCCCCCTGCAAGTAACCTGAAATTGAACGAGCGAGAAAAGGCTATCCTGGAAAAATGGATTGACCAGGGAGCTGAGTGGAAACCGCATTGGGCGTTCATACCACCTACTATACCGGAAATTCCTTCAGTAAAAGTACAAGAAGAAATCGCTAATGATATTGACGCCTTCGTCGTAGCCAAACTAGAGGAGCAAAAGTTGCCCGTCGCTCCTATCGCCAATAAGAATACTCAAATCCGTCGATTGGCCTACGTGCTCACCGGATTACCACCTAACCCTACCGATATTGATAAATTTGTCAACGATACTAGCTCTAACGCTTATGAAAAGCTAGTTGATCAGTACCTGAACAGTTCGCAGTTTGGAGAACGTTGGGCGCGTCATTGGATGGATTTAGCCCGCTACGCTGAAACCAAGGGCCACGAATTTGATTATCCGGTACACGGTGCCTGGCAGTACCGCGACTACCTAATTCGAGCATTCAATCAAGATGTTCCCTACCCGCAACTGGTGAAGGAGCAGTTGGCGGGAGACTTACTAGCGTCGCCTCGCTGGGACGAAGAAAGCGGACGGAATGAATCGCAACTAGGCACGCTGTTCCTCACCATGACCGAAGGGAAACACAGTCCGGTAGATTTGGTGATCGATGAATCGGAACGAGTGGATAATATGATTGATGCGACTACCAAAACTTTTCAGGCACTTACGGTAGCTTGCTCCCGCTGTCACGACCATAAGTTTGATCCCATTCCAACTACCGATTACTACGCGCTTTACGGCATCATGAAGAGCAGTCGGTTCAGCATGACCGATGCTAACCTTACCTTAGAAAAAGTTGAGAACTTAGCCGAACTTAATAATATCAAACAAGAAATACGCCGGCTAACTGCTCAGGCTTGGTTAGAAGAAGCACCTGTACCGATACAAACCGCCAGTAAACGAGAATCCACCGCGAGTACCGACTTAGGTTATAAAGTGCTGGGCGACTTTAGAGACGGTGATCTAGCCGACTGGCAAAGTAGTGGCGTAGCGTTCGGACAACAAACCACATTGGGAGAGCCGCGCTTCAATTCTACAAATCAGCAACTTACTTACCTTTCCGTAGGCTATGCTTCTAGCCAATTAATCAGTACCGAAATTGTGGGCGCGCTCCGCTCTCCCAACTTCACTATTACTGAAGATTTTATTACTGTACGAGCGCGGGGTATTCAATCATCTATTCGGGTGATTATTGATAATTTCCAACTGATCCAGAACCCAATTTATGGTGAGCTAGACATGAAGGTGGATCAGCCCGAGTGGAATAACTACACGGTGGATGTTTCGCCCTGGAAGGGACATATTGCCTACCTGGAAATGATTCCCGGTTACTTTGAACGCCAACACTACCAGCTACCGGCGGAAGCTTACCTAGATGTAGCCTACGCTCAAGCGTATAATGGTGACCTTCCCCCGCCCCCCCCATTAACAAGCTCATCTGATCATAGTCTACACACTACAATTGGTCGCTGGGTAGAGGGTAAAAGTTCCGCAACTGATATTCA
>CAKZPJ010000605.1 GCA_937138955.1 uncultured Flammeovirgaceae bacterium
GCAGTGGCTCTTACGGCTACAATTGGTGGACTAATGGAATGACTGCGAAAGGGCGGTTTATGCCAGATTCTCCCGAAGGCACCGCCTATATGAGCGGACTAAACCATAATGTTTGCTTCGTTATTCCCGAATGGGATATGGTGTACGTCCGCATGGGCGTTGACGGTAATCCGCCCGAAGGCAAGCACGTCGTACACAATGAGTTTATCAAGCGATTAGCGCAAGCGTTTCTGTGAACATGTCTACTACATTACAACAACTATTACAAGATATACCCCCACCGCCCGATGAGGATTTACTGTCTCAAATCCGGCAAAAGGTAAAAGAGTCATCCCAAACCATTGTGGTGCTGGACGATGACCCCACTGGAACGCAAACCGTCTACGATGTTCCGGTGCTTACTGAGTGGACAACTGAGATAATTGAAGCTGAATTTCAGAAGGCTACTCCATTATTCTTTATCCTTACTAACTCTCGTAGCCTTCCTATACGACAGGCGAATCAGCTAGCAGTAACCATCGGACAAAATTTAACCGAAGCTTCCCAACAAACCGGACGGAACTTCTTCGTTATCAGCCGTAGTGACTCTACGTTACGAGGCCATTATCCCAATGAGGTAAATGCCCTTTTGGCGGGGATGCAGCAGGGAGAAGCCATCAGAATTTTGGTGCCAGCTTTTCTGGAGGGCGGACGCTACACCATCAACGATACGCACTACGTGCAAGAGGGCGATGAACTGATACCGGTAGGAGAAACCCCTTTCGCCCAGGATAAATCTTTTGGTTTCGCTTCTTCTAATCTGAAGGATTGGGTAGCAGAGAAAACTGATGGACAGGTAAAAGCCAAGGATGTAGTCTCGCTTAGTTTATCCGATCTTCGCCAGAAAGGGGCAGCCTTTGTAAGCGAAACACTTAACTCCTGCTCACCTAATGCTACCTGCATTGTCAATGCCGCGCATCGCTACGATCTGGAAGCTTTTGCTTTAGGGCTACTTAATACTAGTGTTCCGGTGATTTGCCGTACCGCTGCTTCCATCGTTCCGGTTGTTGCCGGATTAGCTCCCCAACCGCTACTCACTGAAGAGCAACTGTTGCGGGATAGTGCCTCTACTGGAGGACTGATCGTGGTAGGTTCGTACGTTCCCAAATCTACCGCTCAATTGGAACATTTGCTGCAACATACTGCAGCGCAATCCATCAAACTGGATGTAAACGAGGTTCTGGAATATGCTGATCCGGAAGAACTTGCTCAGGAGATAGCCCGGCAAGTCGATCAGTTTCTTACCGATAAGCAAGATACGGTACTCTATACCAGTCGCGACTTAGTATCCGGACAGGACAAAGAAGAAAGCTTGAAGATTGGACAACAAGTTTCGGCCTTCCTGACAGATGTTATACGCCGACTGAATGTCGCCCCCTGCTACCTGCTGGCTAAAGGCGGAATCACCTCCAGCGATACCGCTACAAAAGGGTTAGGTATTAAAAAGGCGAATGTATTAGGGCAAATTTTGCCGGGAGTACCGGTGTGGACATTAGGAAGCGAAAGTAAATTTCCAGAACTCACATATATCGTTTTTCCAGGTAATGTGGGGGAGGAAGATTCTATTACCAAAGTCGTTCAACAACTAAAAACTCACTAATGGCCGGACGTTACTGGATGGTGGTTGGCACCTTTTTGCTGGCATTACTGCTGTATATCGATCGTATCTGCATCTCGGTAGCCAAAGAGCCTATCGCCGCATCGCTTCAGCTAAGCGACGAACAAATGGGCTGGGTACTATCGGTATTCGCATTAGGTTACGCTCTCTTTCAAACTCCTGCTGGTTTGCTGGCTGACCGACTGGGCCCCCGTCGGGTACTGACGGCTGTAGTATCATTCTGGTCGCTGTTTACCGCCCTCACCGGCGCCGCTTGGAACTTTGTTTCGTTGCTGGTAGTACGCTTGCTGTTCGGGGCGGGAGAAGCCGGGGCTTTTCCGGGTATGTCACGCGCCGTGTTTTCCTGGATTCCGTTGCAGGAACGAGGGTTAGTAACCGGTATTAATTTCTCCGGTTCGCGATTAGGGGCGGCTTTTGCGCTACCGTTTGTGGCCTGGTTGATTCAGTCTTTGGGCTGGCGAATGAGTTTTGTAGTGTTAGGAATTGCTGGGGTTATTTGGGCGGTAGTCTGGTACCTGATTTTTCGTAATGACCCCACCAAGCACCCTAAGTTATCCATCACCGAGAAAGACTTTATTCGCGCCAATCGGCAGCAGATTGATCCGGCCGTTGCTCAAGAACCACTGAACGCTAAAGACCTGGTTAGCTCTAAAAATATGTGGCTGGCAATGGGGCAATACTTTTGCAGCAACTTCACCTTCTTCTTCTGCCTCACCTGGCTATTCCCTCATCTAAAAGAAACCTACTCATTGGAGGCGATGGAAGCCGGATTCTACGCTTCGGCCCCGCTAGTGCTGGGTGCCTTAGGTAACTGGTTTGGCGGATGGTGGGTGGACCGAATCTACCGACAGGGAAACTGGACTCTATCGCGTCGCGTTCCCGCTGCCGTTGGATTTGCGCTGGCAGCTATTGGATTGGTAGCTAGTGTCTACATGAATACGCCTCTCACCGCCATCATCTTTCTGAGTGTCGCCATCTTTGGAGCCGATATGACGCTCAGCCCATCCTGGTCGTTTGCCGTAGATATTGGTCGCCAGCACGCCGGGGCTGTATCAGGTACCATGAATATGGCCGGAAATATTGGAGCCTTCATCACCGCTCTAGCCTTTCCTTACCTGCAATCCTGGACGGGTTCGGAAGAGCCGTTTTTCTTCTTGGGGGCCGGACTGAATGCAGTAGCTATAGTCTTTTGGCTGTTTATGAAGCCGGAGGAACAGTTAGCAGAGTATTGATAGGAGTATACCTTCTCGTATGTACATAATGCCTATAAGTAGAGTATGCTTAGAGTTGGGGAAAGATTGAGTGATGAAAAATACCAGTTGCTAAAAAAGGAGAAGGTCTGTATATCCATCACAACGATTAATTGGATTTGCAATAAAAAAGTGGACAAAAAGTTAGGCAGTTTTAGTGAGCCAAATTTGTTAATAGAATTCCTCTGGCAACAGATAATCTAGGCAAGTATGTCGCCGTTTTCGGTTGTAACATCCTTCTATGAACTCAAAGATTTTCTGTTTGGCTACCTGCACAAAAGGGAAAGAAAAGTGGTTGACCATTTCTGATTTTAGAATCTTGAAAAAGGCCTCTGCAACAGCATTATCCCAGCAATTTCCTTTCCGACTCATACTCTGCTTCACCCATAGATTTTTCTTCAGCACACGTCTAAACTTATAACAAGTGTACCGGGCGTTGGTCGCTTTACACCGCGGTCAGAGTGAAAGATCAACTTACAGTGAATCGGCCGATTTCTAGTAGCTATGTTCCAAGCTGGAATCACCGTGTACTCTGTTTTCAGCGATTCACTCATCGCCCAGCCAACCACTTTTCGGTCGTACAAGCCCAAGATCACCGTTAAATACATCCACCCTCTGGCAACTTTAATGTAAGCCACTGAGGCCCGGTAATATCCGACACCCAAACTTCGGCAGGCTGGTCTACTGAGAATTGTCGATCCAACAAATTTTCAGACTGACGACTCACCGCTAAAGCACGTTCGGTCTTACGAGATGATCCG
>CAKZPJ010000606.1 GCA_937138955.1 uncultured Flammeovirgaceae bacterium
TTCCTGGTTGTAACCATCGTTCGCTTGGCCGTGCGATACACTAATAGTGCTTAGCGCAATAATCACCGCTCCAGTAAACTGTTTTACAATTTGATTAATACTCTTCATAACACCTGTTTTTAATGAAGTAGACCAGGTTAAAACTGGTCTACTGTTTTTCTATTTGATCCGCTGTTACTTAATAGGAACAGTGATTGTTGAGGCTGAGGAGCCCAATCGCACATTCTCTCGTTCATTACGAGAGTTCATACGCTGTACTTTTTTCACATCTACTACAATGCGATCACCTGATTTAGCTTTACTAATGATACCGTTAAGGCTCGCTGTTCCATTGCTAGCATTGTATTTAGCCTTTCCCACTGGGCGACTTCCACGAGCTAGAATAATCTCAGCATCTACTACTCGGTAACGAGCCTCTTTTGGTAGCACACTAGCAAAATCTTCATCAGCCACGGCCTTCAACGTAATACTACGCAGACGATTAGCTGCTTCACCTTGCTTTAAATTCACGGGCTTATTACCTGGTCCTAGCACCTCAATAGTTGGCTTAGGAATTGGCTTCACCCGAAAGGATTCAGTACCAATCTTAAATCCGTTACTGCTAACTGATAAGTCAACTTTAGCAGCTTTAGGAATAACTGTTACCTGACCAGTTTTAGCTCCTGCAATTGCAGTTCCACCACTAGCAGTAAACGACGGCTTATAAGTAGATCCTAAAGCCGGTACATTTACTTGCAAATCATTTGCACAGTTCAGATAAAGTGCTTGCATTGCCTGCGATTGTACTTGAATTACCGGCTTAGTTACAAAGTATGAGAACGTTTCTTCGTACGTTTCCGAGTTTGCGCCTTGGTCAATCTGAATAGTAGCCTTAAACTTCTGCTCCGCTCGATTATCCTTATCATACTTGCTCGCACTGGCGGGGAATTTAATTTTTCCCATGCCGCCTTCTACTGGAACGGGCTTGCCATTAACCAGCATCTTCGGAGCCGCTGCGCTAGAAGAAGCAGCGATAAATAAATCAGCTTCATACGTTGTTCCCGCAGCAACTACATTTGACTTAGGACGAACCATTACCTTGATATCATCAAACTTAAGGTCAGCCGCACCTACTTGACGAGCCAACTCATCAAGTGCAGTAGTTTCCCGAGCTAGCACCTTAGTTTTCAGATCATTCAACGTAGCTAGACCAGCTACCATTGGAGTATTTTGGAAGTTAAGCTCCGCGAAACTCTTCTTATTCTGATCAGGATTGTCCTTGAAAACTGGATTTTCCCGCCCGTCTAGTGCCAAAGGTTCAAACTCAGTACCTGATTCTTTGGCCACAAATTGAGCGTACTCATTTAGTAGCTTTTTTATCTCATCGCCTTGTTTCTGACGTATCATCAGATTAGCAACTTCGTCTTCATTTTTACCGCCTACGTACGTACCATTCTCTTCCTTACCACCAGTAGCTTCTATAAATGTTGCGCGATACTCGTTCAACTTATTAACTACATCATTAGTCTTAGCACGAACTTCCTGCGCTTTATCTAATACTGCTACATCTTCCTCACGGTTTCCAGCTTCTTCTACTGCACTACGAATACGGTCTACTGTGCCGCTATTCTTCACTTTGTAGCTTTCGGCTGACTGGTCAAGACTCTGATCAATAAATACAAATCGATCCAGAATCGTATTACTTACCTGTAGGGCGAGAAGAGCGGTCAGTACTAAGTACATCATACCGATCATCTTCTGCCGTGGGGTTTCTTTTCCTCCTGCCATGTTGTCCTGTTTTAGCGTTTAAAATTGTTTTCTTTAATTACGCCTTCATTGCGTTCAACATGTTGCCGTACACCTTATTCAGCGAAGCAATGTTACCAGTCAATGATGAGAAATTAGTGCGGAACTGCTCGGCATCTTTGCTCGCTTCAGCCACATTTTCCATAGCACCACTCAAGTTGGAGTAGAACTTATTCATTGACTTCAAATGGCTATTCGCATCCTGAAGCTCCATTTCGTAAACTGCATTTAGAGAAGCCAAGTTTTTAGTCACTGTCTGTACTTGAGCGTGATATTCCTTAGCGTCCTTGCTAGCCGTAGTCATTTCTGACATGGCGGTAATCGTAGTTTCGTACGACTTATTCATGTTAGTAAGCGATTGAGAAGCATTTTTTACGTTTTTAGCGTATTCATTCGTAGCAACCGCAGCATCGGTAATTGTTCCGATTTTGTTTACTGACTCAGACAAGTTACGCATTCCCCGGCCTAAACTATCAATTAGTTCGCCACCAACCTTAGACTTCTCAAGCATAGTATCTAACTTATTAGAAACAGAGTCACCTTTTCCGTTAGAAATTTGCTTACGAGTAGTTGCCTGAGCATCTCCGGCTAATTCCGGATAAACCAACGACCAGTCGTACTCCGCGTGCTTGGGTTCAAATGCACTAAATAAGAAGATAATTGCCTCAGTAGTAAGACCTACTCCAAGCATAAGACCTGCACCAGGTAAGTGTAGAATCTTAAACATTGCTCCAACAATTACGACAGCCGCTCCAATTCCGTAGATCTTGGGCATAATGCTACCATACAATAATTCTGAAAATCCACCTTTTTTCTTTGCCATGATTTTAAGAGTTTTAGAAATAGAATGTTAATATTTGATTATATAATTAATTGAATTCGTTACCTGCTGAACGACCGATGTACGTCATTGCGCAACGAAAGCCGATGTAAGCAGTTGTAGAATCTTTGTACTCAAAAGTACGCGCTCCGGTTTGTAGAAAGAACGATACATCTTTCCACGATCCACCCCGTACCACTTTCCTAAACTCGTTAGGATCGTTATACGTTGGGTTCAGATCCCAAACAATAGCGGTAGAGGCCGGATTCCAGGCGTCTTCACACCATTCGCTTACATTACCGGATATATCGTATAAACCAAAATCGTTAGCAAAATACGCAGCAACCGGGGCAGTATAAGCAAAACCATCGTCAAAATAATTTCCCCGACCTGGTTTGAAGTTAGCCAACATACAACCTTTTGAGTTCCGAATGTACGGCCCTCCCCAAGGGTACTTAGCCATATCGCGACCACCACGGGCAGCGTACTCCCACTCAGCTTCGGAAGGAAGCCGGAAGTTAGGCATGATGAACATACCATTACTCTCACGATACTCATTTAGATAAGCGGTTCGCCACTGACAAAAAACTTTAGCAGCTTCCCAATCAATCCCTACCACAGGGTAGTTATCAAATGCGGGATGAGAATAATAATACTGTACCAGCGGATCACCCATATGATGGGTATAGTTACGTTGCCATACCGTAGTATCGGGATATAGTTCTTCATCCACGAAGTTCGCACCCTTTCCTAATAGGAATTCGTACTCTCCTTCTCCTTCCTGAAGTTCTTGAATAAACTGGCGATACTCATTATTAGTAATTTCAGTATCGTCCATAAAGAACCCCCCAATGGTGATTTGCTTGTTAAAGCTTACTTGGGTGGCAATAGGGTCTTCGTCGGCTTGCCCCATATGAAATGTTCCGGCAGGAATTTTTACCATGCCATAAGGAGTGGGCATACCATCATATTCGCGACCCTGTACACCGACAAGCTGCCCGAAGTCATCTCCTCCACCTCCGAAGAGGCCGCAGCCCTGTAACGCAATTAGCGCACAGATAGATAAGACAGCACTGCTGCATCGAGTAATTTTACACATAACACAAATTGTTTATAACATACACGTTAACACGAACACAAATATTGTAAATGTTCGTAATAAGAACGAACTAAAAATCTAAGAATTCCTGCGTTGTAATATTTTCCTGTTTTTAGCAAAAAATTTAAAATATACCAATAATCATTTGTACATTTTAAATAAATACTTTATTGTCTGAAACGCGGAGTTCTAATAATTTTCTTTTCACCACCTGAAGAAACTGGTAGGCTGTAGCTTACCATAATTTCGTGCGATGAAGTAGCTTTAGCTTCTGGAGCAACTACTGTATAATCAAATGCATACCCTAATTTCAAGGACTTATCTCGGAAAAAGCTATATCCAATCATACCTATTATAGACTCTTGCTGGCGATAAGATAACCCTCCCCACATAGTATCATCGTACGTTGCCAATACTCCAATATCAAATGAATAAGTATTCAGATCAGATTGCACTAAAAACGATGGCGTTAATCGTAGTTTATACGTTGGTTCATAATCAAATCCAGCCATAACAGTCATGTGATTCTGCAACGGATTATTCAGCGTATCTATTCCTCCAAGGTTAAATTGCGTATCTACTAAATGTTTGAAACCAATTCCTGCGTAAAATTGACGAGCTCGATAAAACACTCCCGCCGAAAAATCAGGTCGCATTTGAGAATCACGACCGGCTCGGCGAAGTTTATCGTTAGCATCTACCCAACGGTATTGATCAAAATCGATAGTTTGAGAGAAAGCTCCAACCCGAACACCTAAACTTAGCTTCCCGGAACCAACACCTAGATGGTAAGCAAATGAAGCCTGGGCTTCTTGATTCGTGAGTGGCCCAATTCTATCATTGACAACGTGTAGCCCAAATCCACTCCTAAGCTTCAAAATTGGGGTATTAAGACTAATTACTTGGGTGTTAATACCTCCACCAATATCTCCAGTAGTGGGTTGATAACCCGCCCATTGGGTTCGGTGAAATGCTGTAATAGTAGTAACCCCCTCTACACCAGCGTAGGCAGGATTATAGAACAAGGTATTAAACATGTACTGGCTGAACTGGGCACTTTGCTGTCCGTAGGATATACCATAACCAATGCTCAGGAAAACAAGTACAATAAGCGATTTTTTCATACCTAAAAGACTCAAAATTAGGCCTAAAAGTAAAATTCTACTCTTATTTTTTTCAGGTAGAAGTGTACTTTTCCATACAACGTATGCTTATTCGCAGAATTGTACTAGCACTTCAGTATTATTTTTTCACTTCTTGTTGAAGCTTTTTGTTTGCTTCTTTTATATAAACTTCGAGAGCCCCCGTCATAGAAGGGGCGTTCGGCATGGGTGCTTGAATATCAAGCACTAGCCCTGCATCTCGAACTGCACTAGCTGTAGTTGGCCCAAATGCGGCAATGCGCGTTTTATTCTGCTTAAAGTCTGGGAAATTTACCAACAAAGAGTTGATACCTGATGGGCTGAAGAAAGCAATAATATCGTAGTAGACGTCTTCTAAGTCTGATAAGTCAGCTGCTACCGTTTCATACATAACGGCTTCAGTATACTTATAGTCGCCATTTTTTAAGAAATCAGGAATATCGTTTTTACGGATACTGGAGCACGGAAACAAATATTTTTCATCCTTGTGCTTCTTCAGTATCTCGATTAAGTCTTGTGCAGTGCGAAAACCGGTAAAAATCTTGCGCTTGCGAATAACGATATACTTTTGAAGGTAGTTAGCAGTTTGCTCCGATATGCAGAAATACTTCATATCAGAAGGCATTTCTATCTTCAACTCCGCGCAAATATTGAAAAAGTGATCTACTGCATTACGACTAGTGAAGATAATGGCCGTATGATCAAGTATCTCAATTTTCTGTTTACGAAAATCCTTTACATTGACGGGCTTTACCTCAATAAAAGGGCGAAAATCTATTTTAGTATCGTACTTCTCAGCTAAGTCAAAGTAGGGTGATTTACCGTTTTGTGGCTCAGGCTGGGATACGAGAATGCTGTTTACCGGAAAAAGTCTTTCACTGTTAATCTTACTATCACTCATGCGTATACCTCTAGTTTTATTACAAATTATCAATAGTTCTCGAATAAGCAATGTAGTGCAGCACTACTTAAAATACGGAAAAACTCCATGTACTGGATGAACGTTTCATTAGTGATGGAACGCAAACAAGCTCAAATTAATTCTACTATTTATGGAATAAATACTTAACCTGTAAGTAACTCAAGCCCAGCTAGTAGCGGGATAATTTCTGCAACGCAAATGTAGGAAAATAAATATATATTTCTAAACGAAGCATTCTGAGACAGGCGAAAATACAAGATGACTATCCGGAATAGTGCAAATAGTACAAACCCGTAAATTAAGCTCTGCAAATAGATTTCTGTATGAAACTGAAGGTTGGGATAAAAGCAAATTACCGCAACAAATACCGCTGTCCAGAACACTAAAGACATCCGCATAAAGTCAAACATGTGCAAGTATTTCATAACCCGCAACCGAAACAAAGAACCTAATAACATCAGCAGTAGATACTTTGCTAGAATGATAACGAGTACGATAAGCGCAAGCTCTACCCACAGTAATAAGTACTGAGAAAAGCTAGACGGCGGAAATGAAATATAGGAAATGATAAAGGGGAGCTCAGTAGTAGGTGGAGCTATTATAATCAACAAAAAAGAAATCAACAAACAATACTGTATTAGAAAAGCAATATGAGCTTCTGTCACTAGCCTAACACGAGTATCATCTTCTCGTACTTTGGAGGAGAAGATGCGAGAAATATTATATATTATCTTGAAATTCTTTTCATATTGATGCTTAAGTACTGCATAAAAAACTAGCAGAATGAGTATCCCCACCACAAAGAAATTCATTTTAATGGCTGCTGCTCTAACCAATACTGGGTTTTCTTCAGCCGAATTCTTACCGAAACCCACAATTTCTACATGTACACGGTCAAAGTCTTTCTGAGCTTGGAAGATAGTCAGGAAAACTGTTTCAGCGTGATGGTCTCGTAAGCTATCAATATTGAGAATAATACAATCCGATTGATCAAAATTTCTATTCAATTGCTGATCAATGAATAACGAGCTATTACGAGGTACACAGCAGCGAATATGGTTTCCTTGAAAACGAGCTAGATTCAACGACAAACCAACTACTACCCCCTTTTTCTGTCCGCTCACGTAAGGAACATAGTGGTTAGATTCATCTACAGTGAGCCAATCTTGGCGCAGATCTTTTACTACGAAGTATTCAGATGCCTCCCCCAACGACTGTCCCCACAGAGGCATACTTAGTAAAAATAAAATACTTAATAAAAAGCTTCTCTTTGTGGCCATTTCGCTTTGCATAGTTACACGAATCGTACCGTATCTAATGCTTATCTTTCCTTAACGCGTAAGTTTTTAGCAAGACGCGGTTTAGAAGCGGCTAATATAGCCAAAATGTACCTTAGAAGCAGAAAAGCTCAATATTTGGTTTTGTGATTTTCCTAAAGCATAAGCCAAACTGAATAGTCCCGCCCGCGTAGTTATACTAATACCCGCTCCTATTCCTAAAGGAGTATCAATAGTATTATGCTGCTGACCTTGCTGCTGCATCCAGGCTTGGTCATAAAATGCGAATAAATACGAGGGAATCATACTTTCTGGCTCTAATAGCCAACGTAACTCAAAATTGCTAAGAGCGTATTGCGATGCAAAAAAGATATTATCGGCAAAACCTCGTAAGTTTCGGAGACCACCCAGTCGATAAAGCTCATTGGCAAACAACTGACTGTCGACCAGGCCACCGCCCTTCAGTCGACTATATATTCCCAACGCTGGTCCAACCATGTAATATTGGGTAAAAGAAAGTTCACCCGCCCACTGCAAGCTGGCTTCTGAATGCTGAGTTAACTGACCAGATTGAAGGGGTTCACTCATCCAAAAAGAGGTAGTTTTCTGCCCTAGCCGTCCCTTTGCTGATAGAGTATATCCTCGTCGAGGAAATAACAGTTCGTCAACTCGATTCCAGTGATAACCTATTCCTCCTCCCCTAACTGCTGTATTAGCTAGTGATGGGATATCATTATCGGCTAGTATCATATTTTCGCCAATGAGTCGGCTACTACGCCAGTCGCCAAATAATTCAACCCGATGATTCCTGCCAATTAAGTAAGATAGCGCTAAATTCGCCTGCTGATTCAAGAACAGGGTGTCTTCTTTCAATAAATTAAAATTAATATTCACTCCTAGAGGCGATCGTAGTACATTAGGATGGCTATACTCTAGGGATAGTTGTTGAGATGCCACCTGCAACCGTTGCCAGTTTAGTGAGAACATTTTACCAGAACGACCCAGATTACGAAGTAAAACGTTTAGTTCACCCGTTAAGAGTACTCCCCCGCCCTGTCCTTCGGCAGGAAGTACCGACAGTATACCATCCACTTGACTACTCGCTTGGTAAGACAGTGGTAAGTATATGTCAGCCACTTCGTTCTGAAACTGTGTCTCAATCGGCCCAGTAAGCGATAGAAAGGGTAACCGTTGCAAACGAGAAGAAATTTGAGCGATCTTTTTACCGCTATAAATCGTTCCTGTATGAATGTCTAAATAGGCTTCCAGGAATTCAGGGTTTACTTTTTCCGTTCCCTGAATATTTAGCTCCCCAAACCGAATCAGCGGGCCCGGCTGATAATCTAGCGTTGCGGATACTTCTTGATCTTTAATCTCAACGTCCATTAGTTGCACTGAAGAAAATGGGTAACCGTTATTTTCGGAGTAGTCCAAGCAGTTATCGACTAGTTTCTGAAAATCAGCGTAGTGGAAAGGCTGCTGTAAAAACAACTCCTCACGATAGCCGGAATGAGCTTGTAAGAGTGGATCTAAATTGCCCGGTTGAAGGTACGCCCAATGAAAAGGTGTTTCTGGATGAATTTTGACTCGATAAACCAGACTATCTATCGGTGGAAGTGGCTCAACATACGCCTGAAAATAACCTGCCCGCTGAAGATCAGTAATTATATCTTCGGCTGCCTGTTGAGCTTCAGCTTGACTAGAGAAATCTGCGGAAGGAAGGTAAGGCTTTAGAAATGCTTGTTCAGTTTCACTACCCTCTCCCTCT
>CAKZPJ010000607.1 GCA_937138955.1 uncultured Flammeovirgaceae bacterium
CTGAAGATCCCGGAGTCCTCGATAATAAACGGGGGTAAAATCTTCTTCAATGGCCACGTAGCGATCAGCATCAGTATAAAGGGTAGAGGTCCAATACTGCATATAGCGCATACCCAACAAATTGAGTTTAAAAGCCTCGTTGTACAGGCCAAAAAACTCTTCCATCAGATTAGTCTGAGCTCCCGCTAAGATGTAGGACGTCGGAATCTCAGTGGGGTTATTAGGGTCTTGATTCATTTCCTCAAAGCCATCATCACAAGCCGATGAGATAAAAGCTAGCGCAAGAGCCAATAGGTATATAGTTCGTTTGTTCATGACAATCTTTTTTGGATGGATAATTTATAGCTTGATGTTCAGATTGAAACCTACTGAGCGGGTACTCGGTAACTGGGAGTTTTCCAGTCCCTGGATATTACCTGATCCTAATGTGGTCTCCGGATCTACGTGCGGTACTTTGGAGTACAGCAGTGCCAGGTTTCTACCGACCAGACTGAGCGTCACGCTATTGATGGGAAGGTTATCAAACAACTTACTGGGGAAGGCATAGCCCAGGCGCACTTCGCGCAACTTTACGAAGCTGGCATCAAATACACTGTACTCGTCTATCCCGGTGATGTCTTTGAAATAATCTACTGCTTCTACATAAGTTGTATTTTGCTCTCCGCTTTCTAAAATACCCTCAGCGCGGATGCCACCTCCATCACCCACCGGATTACGCATCGGGTTACCCAGGTCATTCGCCCCTACTGTCTCGCTCATCAGACCGGCGTAAACGCCCACCGAGCGGGTTCCCACGAAAAGGTCTCCCCCCTTCTGGAAGTCTACCAGTGAATTGAAAGTAAATCCTTTATAAGACAGTGTACTACTAAGGCCACCGGTATAGTCGGCCATGACGTTGCCCAGTACTTTACCAAATTCACGGATATAGTAACCTTCGTTATCTACCAATCGCTCACCGTTTTCATTGGTAGCAAAGCCATCCCCCACAATGGTACCGTAGGGTTCACCCACCCGGGCATTGATTGTGACCCGACGATCAGCCAGTTGGAAGTTATCCTGACCGTCGGCCAGGCTGACTACTTCGTTAACATTTCTGGCCAGATTAAGCGATAAATCCCAGGTGAAGCCCGACATTGTTTCTACCGGAACTACACTTAGCATAAGCTCAAATCCCCGATTGGTCATTTCCCCGGCATTGACAATGTTGAATTCGTTACCGGATGTACCAGAAACCGGAAGCTGGATAATTTGATTGTTGGCAATACTATTGTAGTAGGTTGCATCCAAAGCGATCCGGCCACTAAGAAACTGCATATCCACCCCCACCTCGTAAGAGGTCGTAATCTCCGGTTTAAGGTTGACATTGTTAAGTGTATTGGGAACCGTGAACAAGGGGGTGCTGCCGAAAGAACCGAATGGCTCATATATCTGGTACAGACGGTAGGGATCGGTGTCGTTGCCCACCTTAGCCCAGCCGGCTCGAACTTTTCCGAAAGAAAGAAAACTAGTGTTATCGATTAGTTCAGAAAACACAAAACTAGTGGCAAATGCCGGATAGAGATAAGAATTATTGTCCACTGGTAAAGTAGAAGACCAGTCATTGCGTAAGGATGCATCCAGATAGATCAGATCCCGGTAGCCAACATTCATGCTACCGTACAGGCTGTTTACCTCTCGCTGCTGCGACATGTCAGTGATATTCGGTCGGTCTTTTGATGCCTCCAGCGAATAAAAATTGGGTACACTCAGCCCCCCGTTGGTCTTACCGTAGTTTCGGAAGAGCGTTTGCACCCGACGGTTAGCCCCCAGGTTAGCCGTTAAGGAGACCGCTTCCCCCCAGAAGCGCCGGTTGTACTGCGCTAGAAACTCGTAGTTATTTTCGGCTACCTTCCGCACGTCTTCCGCGTAAGAACTGATATTTACGTGGCCAATCGGTGTCCAGGCTTCGCGACGATCATCGTAGAAGTCAGTACGGGCCCAGCCGGTGAGCTTGAGGTAATCATTGACCTGGTAGGAGAGGGAAACATTACCGAATATGCGCTCCCGCACATCCTGGTTAGAAGCCTCCTGTAGCTCCCAGTAGGGATTGTTCCAATAAAAAGGAGTTAGATTTTCCGGGCCGGAGAGATTCCAAAGTCTTTGACGGCCATCGGGAGTAGTGGTAGGTAGCAGCCGATCCATGTCCAGTTGCCGCTGAAACCAGGTGTTAAAAGAAGACTGTACGCTCTGGGCTCCATCGCCAATGTAATCACCCGTTACCGGACGCCCGTATACTTTTGAATTGATGTAATTTAGTCGGATGCTAGCACTAAGCTTGTCAGTGATATTGGCATCGCCGTTAAAGTTCAGGGTATTCCTCTTGAGTTCGCTGTACGGAAACACGCCTTTCTGATCCAGGTTGGTATAGGATAAACGAAAGCTGGCTACATCGTTTCCGGCAGTGAGCGCTACATTGTTAGAAAGGTTGATGCCCGTTTCGTAGAAATCGCGAATATTGTTCGGATTAGGAACCCAGGGCCGCATTTCCCCAAATTCTGCTGAACCCGGATAAAAACTATCCCAATGCCGTACCATTTGTCCATCTAATCGGGGGCCCCAGCTTTCATCGGCTTGGGTTGCTACCATAGGCTGACCGTTGTACATATCAAACTCCTGCTTGTAGCCACCTCCGTACTCATTCTGGTAGTCGGGCATAATGAACACCTCGCTAAATGTTACATTAGAATTTAGGCTCACGCCTATTCCCTGGCTGTTCTGGCCACTTTTGGTAGTAATCAGAATCACGCCATTGGCCGCCCGGGAACCATAAAGTGCGGCGGCACTGGGCCCTTTCAGAATAGAAATAGACGCAATATCGTCGGGGTTCAAGTCCTGGGCGGCGTTACCGTAGTCTATGCCCCCGTTAGCCTTTTGGGTATCTTCGCTATTGAAGTTAGAGTTATCGATAGGGGTGCCATCTACTACAAACAAGGGCTGGTTATTACCGGAAACTGAACTGGCTCCCCGAATCAGAATACGGGACGAACCTCCCATATTACCGCTGGCCCCGGCGATCTGTACCCCGGCTACTCTTCCCTGGAGTGAGTTGACAATATTGGTTTCACGGGCTTCATCCAGTCCCTGAGTGTTGATTTCCTGCACTGAGTAACCCAGGGACCTTTCCTCCCGCTTGATTCCTAGAGCGGTTACTACTACCTCAGATAGCTGTTGGGAATCGCTTAGTAGTTCTACATCAACTGTACTACGGTTACCTATATCGACTTCCTTGGTGATGTAACCGATAAATGAAAAGACCAGTGTTCTGGCCTCTTCACTGGCATTTAGACTAAACTTACCTTCAACATCGGTCACCGTTCCGGTAGAGGTACCTTTGATAATGACGTTGACTCCTGGCAAAGCTTCACCCGCCTCGCCGGATACTTGACCGCTGATTACTTGTTGGGAGAAAGCGGGGGCTGACAAAAAAGATAAGATAAAAACTAAAAACCAGCCATTCCTGGTCTTCAACAATAGGTAGTAAAAGGATTTTTTCATTAGTTTAGCATTAAGGTTGACAAAACAAAACAGTCCTGCCCTCTATGGAAACATAGAAGTGTTAGCGCACTGACAGGATTAAGTTCAACTCCAGGTCAGAAACGGTACCAACGTTTCTGACTTTTTTATTTTATTTGCGTCAAGTGAAAATACAGGCTGCCCATAACGTGATATAGCCACAATTCTTACTTGGATTCGTATTACATGAAATCAGGTTAATTCGCTGTTGATAAATCAAAAGCTCTAGGAAGATACTTAAATTGAGGTCTTTACTTGCGTATTCGCTTATTAGATTACCCAACTAGTATCAGTATATTATTTTGATTAAAATAAAAATACATTAACAATATTAGGCTAAACAGTTATTGAATCAAATTATATTTTATAATAAATGATGAAAACCAAGAAAAAATCTATCTTTAGCAAATTAATCTCTGTTTTGTTTTGAAATAGTTAAAAAACGGAGTACATCCGCAGAAAAACTTGGAAATTTTTGATTGTTGATTTTTAAGGAGATGTGTTTTTACTAAACAAAGACATCCGAAGCTCTCGGAACTTCGGATGTCTCTTTTCTTTGCAGCAGTTGAAATTAGAGGTTCAGTTTATTCTTCTCCTTCACCGCATGGTCTACGGCGCGGGCGGCAAAGGCCATGTAGGTGAGAGAGGGGTTCTGGGTGCTGGTGGAAGTCATAGAAGAACCATCGGTTACAAACACATTGGGGCAAGCGTGTAGCTGATTCCACTTATTGAGCAGCGAGGTTTTGGGGTCTTTGCCCATGCGTACTCCGCCCATCTCGTGAATATCCAGTCCGGGTGCCTGTCCGGTATCGCGGGTTTGGATGTCGGTGAAACCGGCTCGTTCGTACATTTCGGTAAACTGCTCAAAGAAATCCTGGATCATCTTCTCGTCGTTGTCGTCGTAGTCGATGTTCACCTTGAGTAGTGGGATACCCCATTTGTCGGTTTGCGTTGGGTCCAGGCTTACCGTATTGGTTTCCTTGGGAATAGTTTCGCCCATCATGTGGGAACCGACGCGCCAGTTGCCCCACTGCGGGTTTAGCAAGTTGTCCTTCAGCGACTGACCAATACCCTCGTACTCTCGCTCTACCCGGCGGTGCGCTCCAAACCCGGAGGCGTAACCTCGTAGAAAGTCGGTTTCTTGCTTGTATACATTGCGGAAACGAGGAATGTAGCCGGAAGTAGGCCGACGACCAACGGTTGTGTTACCCAATTCTCCTTCGTAGGAGCCGGATATTTTACCCCGGTAAATATGGAAAGCTACGTACTTACCCATCAATCCATTGTCGTTACCCAAACCTTCGGGAAAGCGGTTAGATTTGGAGTTGAGCAATAGCGTATTGGTGTTCAGCGCACTGGCATTAACAAAGATCAGCGGAGCGTAGAATTCAATGCTTTCTTTGCTTTCGGAATCAATCACCTGCACGCCGGTTGCCTTTTCTTTTTCCTCATCGTAAATGATAGAATGTACTACCGCATTCGGTCGCATCGTTAGGTTGCCGGTCTTCATTGCCCAGGGTAACGTAGAGGAATTACTACTAAAGTAACCGCCAAAAGGACAACCTCGCTGACAGAGGTTACGGTTCATACATTGCCCCCGCCCTTGCTCTAAGTGAATTGCTTGAGGTTCAGACAGATGCGCACAGCGAGCCACAATCAGGTTTCGGCCCGAATACTGAGTTTCTAATTTTTCTTTAAAGTACTTTTCTACGCAGTTCAGATCCATTGGCGGGAGAAAATCGCCGTCGGGTAGATTATCCAAACCATCTTTGTTACCGGAGATTCCAGCAAATTTTTCTACGTAGCTATACCAAGGAGCAATATCTTCGTAGCGGATCGGCCAATCTACCGCAAATCCATCGCGAGCCGGACCTTCAAAATCGTAGTCGCTCCAGCGTTGCACCTGCCGGGCCCACAGCAGCGATTTCCCACCTACCTGATAGCCCCGAATCCAGTCGAAGGGTTTATCCTGCACGTAGGGGTGCTCAGTATCTTTCACAAAGAAGTGGGCAGTATCCTCGTGGAAAGCGTAGCAACGGCTAATTACCGGATTATCTTTCGTGATTTCTTTCGGCATCTGTCCTCGGTGCTCAAACTCCCAGGGCATTTTGTTGGTAGTAGGGTAGTCTTTAATGTGCTCTACGTTGCGGCCTCGTTCCAGCACCAGAGTTTTCAAACCCTTTCCGGTGAGCTCTTTTGCGGCCCACCCGCCGCTGATGCCCGATCCAATCACGATGGCATCGTAGGTACGATTATCTTTACTATCTATTGTGAAATTTGCCATTACATTACAGTTAATCCTTCGGTAGAAACGCAGGCCTGATAAGGACCTGGTACGAGTTTATAGGGAAATTTTTCGGTCATAAAATACTCAGAAACCATATAGCCCTGAATGGTGTAGCGCTTGGTGATTCCTAAAAAGGTTTGAATGTCTTTCAGTTGCTCAGCTGGAGAGACCTCAGCCCCTTCAGTAGCCGCAGGAGCTTCTTCAATCTCCATCAGTTGGGTAAGAATAGCTTCGTTCTCTGTCTGCTCTTTCTGGGGGAATGGTTTTTCCAGATGCGCTTTAGTGAAAAGAGTCAGTTGCTTAAGCCCGTTTGAGAAGGCTGTCTGATCTTCGCTCGGCAAACAATCGTCTACCATCACCAAAATAAAGCGGTACAAATCCATCTCTTCCGCTCCAGGAGATATTTCGCCAGATTCATTTTCTTCGGAAGGAATGATAGTAGCGGCCACTTTGGCCAACAAATCCTGAAGGTCTGTATCCAGTTGAAGATTATCGAGGGCTACCGCGGCTCGTTGGGGTCCGAAGTCGCAGGAGGGCAGCCAGGCTAATCCCCCGGCCAGTAGGGCGGCTTGTTTTAAGGCAGATCGTCTATCCATTTAGCTATTTATTTCTGGTGTAAATACCTTGTAAGTTCGTAATTATTCCGCAAAAAGAAACCCCACAAAGTAGTTTTTAATAAATTGCGGTAGTCGTCGGTGTTTAGTTTAGTATGTTCACTCTTTGATAGTCAGAAAATTCGAACCTAATTAATATCTGATGTTACGCACTAAAATAGTAATTTAGATAGATGAGTGAACAAAACCTATTTGATTTGTACGTTGACTACCTGATGGTAAGCACGGGTCAAGTAAGTGCTACGGGGCTTGCTGCTTTGCTAGATGATACTTTTAGCCATGACAAGGTAACCCGGATGTTAAGCCAATCTCCCGACCTGTTTAGCCCTGCTCACTACTGGAAACGAGTTAAGCCCATTGTCTGACAAGTAGGTGCTGAAGAAGGAGTACTTATAGTAGACGATTTTGTAGTAGATAAGCCTCATTCATCGGAAAATGAACTAATTACCTATCATCATAGCCACCTGCATGGGGGCACAGTAAAAGGTATCAATATCGTGCACCTTCAGTACAGTGTCCCCTATCAAGAGCAAACGATCAATTTGCCCGTAGGCTTTGAGGTAGTCCGCAAAACAGCAACGCAGATGAACGAGCAAACTGGTAAAAAAGAACAATACAGTCCGGTGAGTAAAAATGAAATGGCTCGCGATTTGCTACATCAGGCTCATTTTATGCATCATGTTCCCTTCTCGTGGGTGCTGGCTGACACTTGGCGGCCGCCGCTGCGGTATGGCAACGCGCCCAATATCAAGTATGTGGTACAGAAGCTAAAAAAAGATGTGCTCTTTGGAATGAAGTCTAACCGCAATATAGCCCTTAGTAAGGGACAAGCCCGCCGTAAAGAATTTGTCAAGTTAGCCGACATTGCGCTCCAGCCAGGACAGGTACAAGAAATATGGCTCGACCGAGTGCCATTTCCCCTCTATGTCGCCAAAGAAGTCTATGTCAATGCGGGGCATCCCATGCCGATAATAGTGAGGGAGAACTGTTTCTGGTGACGAACAAGCAAGGAATGACTTACCAACAAATGATTTCGCTCTACCCAGAGCGCTGGCGGATTGAACCCAGCCATAAGTCATTGAAGAATAATGCTTCCATCAGGGCTTCACCAACTAAAATACCACGGACACAATCTAATCATGTTTTTGCTTCGTTTTGTGCTCTAGTGCAGTTTGAGTGGTTGAAGATTCATACCAAGCTTAACCATTTTGCCCTAAAACATAAACTCTATGCGGCAGCTATACATCAAGCTTTCCAAGAACTACAGCAAATGAAGCACTCAATCGCATATGCGTAACATCAGTGAATAACCCCCTTCAAATCGTTTTTATCTACCAATAAAATATCTGTTGGAAAACTGTCACCCGTACGAATATTTTCAATCGAGTTAGTCAGTTTGTCAATCTCTATGTCAACGTATTGCTGATTCGGTATCATTCCATAAATTTAGCAATAATGTGAAATAAATATTCTTGCCGCTATCAAGTTTTCTTTATGACGCCCAACGTCCAACTAAAATGAGTATGCGTCCCAGTTGCTAGAAGCACTTAGGTTTCTAATTTGCATTTTATTTTCAAATGGCTCAGTTAGC
>CAKZPJ010000608.1 GCA_937138955.1 uncultured Flammeovirgaceae bacterium
TCTGAAGCATGACTGCTGCTACGAACGGCCACCCGGTTTTCGGTTTGATACCTTACTTGTAATGGAAACGGTTTGCCCGCAGACTCCCGCTTAAAAGTTCCGGCATTAACATCAGACGCATAGCCTTCTTGTGAGGCGTAGTACAGCTCCTCAGTTACTGGAGTATAAATTACGCCTACTACCGGACGATGATTATGAATTAATGCAATGTTCACGGTAAACTGCCCGTTGCGTTTGATAAATTCTTTAGTCCCATCCAGTGGATCTACCAACCAAAAAGGATTCCAGTCTTTTCGTTCTTCGTAGGAAATATCTTTTCCTTCCTCGGAAATAATCGGAATATCAGGAAAATACTTCTTTAGGCCGGCTACTATTATTTCGTGAGAAGCTTTGTCGGCTAACGTTAGCGGTGAGTTATCGTCTTTGAAGTTAACCACCTGCGAGAAATCAGCGTCGTGGTAAATCTCCAGAATTTTTTCTCCGGCGGCTACGGCAATATCTAGCAAGGGGGCAACTTGAACAGATACATTCATACTTTTGTGGTTTGGTTCGTTTGGGAGTGTAAAACTAATTGATTTGATGCGATAAAAAAGCGTATATTGGCAACGTTCGTTACATGGATAAATGCTTGATTTTATGGAAGATAATCGGGTTCGTATTCGTTTTGCCTGGAATAACGGCGAATTTGAGATAGAAGGCCCTCAGGAGTATGTAGACACCTATTCGGAAACAATTAAAGCCTTTACCGAAATTCTGAAATCTTCGGCTAATGGGCAAGCCGAGAAGGAAACACCCGCCAAAGGAAAGCAAATATCTATTTTCGAGCAACCATCTGCTCCAACCGTCAAAACTACTTCCGATGGACTAGAAGTTCCCGCTTCGTTTGGTGAGTTTTATCATAAAGCCCCCAAAAGTATTAATAAGACGGATATCGTACTATTAGCTAGTTACTTTGTGCAATCGCAGAATAATGAACAAACTTTTACCACCCGCGAGGTGAACAAACTATTACGCGATCATGGTATTGACCTCACTAATACCGCCCATTTTAATAAGCTAAATCAAGATTACAAAAAGGTGTTTAAAATGCGTCAGGGTCAGTACAAAGTAAGTGAAGAAGGGGTGAAGCATCTTGTTGAAATACTGCGGTAATTCTTTCGTATTATTGCGACCGTCGTGCGGTGCGAAGTGTTATGGTGTTATAGTTCTGAGTTCAGTAATCTACACCTTTACCCAACAATAATCTTCACCGCTTCAACCAAACTAGCAGCAACGTACTGACCAACCGTCTCTATTCCATTTCCCGTCTCAGGTCTCCCGTTTTCGGTCTCCGATCCTCCGTCTTCGGTCTCTCTTATAACCCGAATTGTTTGCAAACCTAGCTTGGTAGCGGGAATCAAATCACGCTCAGCATCACCAATCATCCAAGACTTACTGATATCGGCATTAAATCGGGCAATCGCTTTTTCTAGCATCAGACTATCCGGTTTTCGAGTTAATGATTCGGTAACACTTGGGTGATGGGGTGCGTAGTAAATTTTTTCTATTAAATGCCCAGTCGTCATCTGCATGAAATCATGGCAGGTTTGCATGTGCTGGCGGGTGTAAATTCCTTTGGCAATACCCGACTGATTGGTAATAACTACCCGATGAAATCTCGCATCGCGTAGTGTCCGGAACGCTGCCGGAACACCTGCTAGAATTTTAAAATTCTCCAGTTCGTAGGCATAATTTACCCGGTCGCGATTAATTACTCCATCTCGATCCAGAAAAACGCAGGCTGATTTTTGTGTCGTCGGCACGTTATTTTTTGTTAAAAATCTGAGCTTACTACAAGATTGCTCCGCAAATATTGTTTTAATTGTATCAATAAGCTGCTAATTTCGCAATCTTCTGCCAACAAGCCCCTAAGTCTTGAGTGAAAATCTGGTTATTATTCCTACGTACAACGAGAAAGAAAACATTCAGCTTCTGCTCAGTAGCATTTTATCGCTAGCGGTAAACTTCGATGTGCTGGTAGTAGATGATGGTTCGCCCGATGGTACCGCTAACCTTGTGCGTGATATGCAGGCAGGCTACGAAGGACGAGTGCATTTGATTGAGCGGAAAGGCAAACTAGGGCTGGGAACTGCCTACATTCGAGGATTTCAGTTTGCTTTGGAGCAGGGTTACGAGTACATTTTTGAAATGGATGCTGACTTTTCCCATAATCCGGAAGACCTGGTGCAACTATACCGGGCCTGCGCTGATGAAGGGTATGATCTGTCTATCGGTTCGCGCTACGTAACGGGAGTAAATGTTGTCAATTGGCCGATTCGTCGGGTGTTGGTATCGTATTTTGCCAGCCAGTACGTAAAATTTATTACTGGAATGCCGATTAATGATGCTACAGCTGGGTTCAAATGCTATCATAGAAGCGTACTGGAAACCATTCGGCTTAACCGACTAAAATTTGTTGGCTACGCTTTTCAAATCTCTATGAAATTTCACGCCTGGATGTATGGGTTCAAGATTACAGAGGTTCCTATCATTTTCACTGACCGCACCAGAGGCGAATCGAAAATGTCATCCAAGATTTTCTGGGAAGCCTTTGGGGGAGTGATCCATATGAAAATTCGTAGCCTCTTTCGCAAATATCACCGTCCTACACTAGCTAGTCAAAGCGAATAGCCCGGATGGGTTGAATCCGCAGAATCACGGCAGTTGGAATACTGAGCACTAACCCAATAGTACCGAAAGTAAGCGCATTAACAAACAGAATGGCTGTGAAATCCCACTGAATGGGTACAAATTCCATGTAGTAGTTTTCCGGGTCAAGCGGCACAATTTTAAAGTAGTACTGCAATACGCCAAAACCAATTCCGATAACATTGCCTAGAACCATGCCTCGCATAATTAATCGCATACCGTTGTAGGTGAATATCCGTCGAATCTGCCGATTCTTGGCTCCAATGGCTTTGAGTAGCCCGATCATCTGAGTGCGCTCCATAATCAAAATCAACAAAATGCTGACAATATTGAAGCAGGCCACAAAGAGAATCAGCACCAGAAAAATGATGACATTGTTGTTAATCAGCTCCAGCCACTCAAACATTTGCACGTACTTATCGCTGATTTTTTCTACGTATAGACTATAGTCCAATTCATCTTGTAGCATCGTCTCGGCCTCAGCTAGATCATCAGTATCAGTAAGGTAAACCTCAAATCCGCCAACCAGCGTATCTGGCCAATTATTGAGCCGCTGAATTAGACCAATATCCCCAATAATCACCTGATCGTCAAACTCTTCCAATCCAGTATAGTAGATGCCTTTTATCGTAAGTTTTCGCTGGCGAGGGGTAGGTGGATCAACAAAATACATTCGAACAGCATCACCCGTATCAACCTCTAAAATGTTAGCGATTTTTCGGCTAATGAGTATATCGGTTGAATAACTATTAGTAGCTGTAGAATCCTTATTGAATTGAATAAACTCACCTTTTTCTAGGTTGCGTTTAAAGCGGACACTATCAAAGTTAGGGCTTACCCCCTTCATAAACACTCCAAACCACTCGGTATCCGATTTTAGAATGCCTGCTTTATGGCTAAATACCTGCACATGGTCGATGTAATCGTATTGTTCTGGGTTTTGATAGAGCGGATTGTTCAACGATACCGGTTCTTCCTGCATGGCATTGTTCAGCGTATACTTGGTCACTTGAATATGACCGCTAAACGTGTATATCTTATCCTTTACCTCCTTCCGAAAGCCACTTAAAATAAGAAACGAGACAATCATAAGTGCCAAACCGAGGGCGATACTCGCTACCGCAATCTGATTGATTGTAGCCGAAAACGAGCGATTTTCGGTCTTACTGATGCGTTTAGCAATGAAATAGGGAAGATTCAAGGAAAAAGTACGTTACTTTGCAAACTCACTGAAAATAAGGTTAGTGCTGCCTTCAAATTGGTATCGTTCAAAGAAGGTTGCTTTTTTCTGATGCAAAAATACACGAAGTTTTAATTGATGAACAATGAATAGTGATTAATAACATCAGTTACTACTCATTAATCATCATCCATTTTATCATATTCCGACTCTATGAAACAATCTATTTGGAACCACTTATCAGTTAACCTACTTTACACCCTACTTATTGTATTTTATTTCAGCTTCACGGTTAGCTGTCAATCCTCAGAAAGCACAACGATTAGTGATAGTACCACAGTTACCGAAGTTGAGCCCCCTATTTTACCCGCTGCTTACCAGACGGAATCGTATTTACCGCTTCTGCAAGAAAGTCGAGTGGGTATGGTTGTCAATCATACTTCGCTGATTGATACTACACATTTAGTAGATTCGCTGCTTTCTCTAGGTGTAAATATCACCCAGATTTTTGCTCCCGAACACGGCTTTAGAGGAGAAGCAGCTAACGGCGAACACGTACAAGATGCTACTGATGTGCGGACTGGTCTACCCATTGTTTCACTCTACGGAAAAAACCGTAAGCCTACAGTAGAACAGCTTCAAGGCATCGATGTTGTGGTTTTTGATATTCAGGATGTGGGGGCACGATTCTATACCTACATTAGTACCATGCACTACGTGATGGAAACCTGTGCCGAGTTAGGTAAACGTATGGTAATTCTGGACCGGCCCAATCCGAATGGCTACTACATTGGCGGCCCGGTGCGTGAACCCGCGCAAAAATCTTTTCTCGGAATGCACCCTATCCCGATTGTTCACGGTCTCACGGTGGGCGAGCTGGCACAAATGATCAACGGTGAAGGCTGGCTTAGCGACAGTCTACAGTGCGATACAGAAGTTATTCCAGTGAAAAATTATACCCATGCTAACCGCTACCCATTGCCAGTGCGCCCTTCACCTAATTTGCCTAACGATCAGTCCATCAACCTCTATCCATCGCTCTGTCTGTTTGAAGCCACTAGTTTTAGCCTGGGGCGGGGAACTGAGTTTCCCTTTCAGGTGCTAGGAAATCCTAACCAGGCCATTCAGCAGGGTGTTCTAGCTAAAAATCCTACGTTTGACTCTGTCCAATTTACTCCTCAAGATATTCCCGGAGTGGCATTCAATACTAAGCACGAAGATGAGCTTTGCTACGGGGTTGATCTGCGAGAAATCCCTCATTTAGAAAAATTTACCCTACAATTATTGATAGATTTCTACCAGCAGGCAAAAGCCCACGGTATGACAGATAAAGAATTTTTTGATCGCCCCGATGCTTTTGCCACATTAGCCGGAAATAAAACACTTCAGAAACAAATAGAAGGAGGTCAAAGCCTAGAAGAAATCAAACAAAGCTGGGAGCCCGAACTCTCGGAGTATAAAGCAATGCGGAAGAAGTATCTTCTGTATGAAGATTTTGAGTAGAATTTGGTGTGAAGGTCAGTGGTTACACTTATTTACATCCTTTACAGTCAGAATGAGATCAAGTAAGAGACACGTTTTACGAAAAGGTTAGTCTTCCTTAAGAGGAGATGTAGAAAGAGTACGAAAAGAAATTGGTCTTAAAAGTGACTCATTTCGAGAACTTAATATCAGTGAGCGGAACACTGTACAAAGAAATATAGAAGATAAATTTCTCTATCAAAGATCCTCCAATGTTAGGAGAATTTGGTTATGGGATGATTTGAAAATGGAAGCTTTTGGAGTAGCTTGTGATAAAGATCCTTATACAAAGCTTGACCTGCTAGTTAGCGAAAATGAAAAGGTCTATTTCTTAGTGAACGAAACGATAAATGAACTGACAAAGTACTGGTGTTATGAAGGAAAAGTTGAATCAATTCTCTCAGTTATTGGCGAATCCTACGGACTAGACGAATACTACTTGATCTCAAAAAAGTATGAATGGTTTTTATGTACTAATCATCATGACGTTCTGATTGGGGCTAGAACCATAATTCCCTTAATGAAGGAATATGAGAAGGAGTTAAAAGAAGCCAAGCCCTGAACCTCTCATATATCCATAGCATCAAACATTAAACAATCCAAAGCAGAACCGATTAAATAAGTATGAGTCAGAAACCTCTACGCATCATTTTCATGGGCACTCCCGAGTTTGCGGTTTCCTCACTACAAATTCTGGTAGAAAATCAATATCATGTGGTAGCGGGCATCACTGCGCCGGATAGACCTCAAGGGCGAGGGAAAAAAATAAAATTTTCTCCGGTGAAGGAATACGCGCTAACGCAAAATATTCCAGTACTTCAACCTACCAACCTGAAAGACTCTGATTTTCTAGAGGAGCTGAAAAGTTATCAAGCCGACCTGCAGGTAGTAGTGGCTTTCCGAATGCTACCCGAGGTAGTTTGGAATATGCCGACGAAGGGAACATTTAATCTTCATGCATCTTATTTACCGCAGTACCGAGGAGCGGCTCCAATCAATTGGGCGGTGATTAATGGAGAGGCCGAAACTGGAGTAACAACCTTTATGATCCGCCACGAGATTGATACTGGCAATATTCTGTTTCAGGAGAAAGAACCTATTCATCCGAACGACACTGCCG
>CAKZPJ010000609.1 GCA_937138955.1 uncultured Flammeovirgaceae bacterium
CTCGTTCGGAGCAGATTCCAAAAGATCGCTTCCGAAAGGGTGAATCGGTGCGGGCGATAGTCCACCGAGTAGAAATGGTGAACGGAAACCCACGCATCATTATGTCGCGTACTTCTGAGAAGTTTCTGGAGCGTTTGTTCGAGATGGAAGTGCCCGAGGTATACGATGGTTTAATCGAGATGAAAAACACCGTACGCGAACCCGGCGAACGAGCTAAGGTAGCGGTAGCTTCTTACGATGATCGAATTGATCCGGTAGGAGCTTGCGTAGGGATGAAAGGTTCGCGGATTCACAGTATTGTACGGGAGTTGCAGAATGAGAATATTGATGTAATCAACTTTACCGATAACTTAGAACTATACATTACCCGCTCACTGAGCCCGGCTAAAATTAGCTCTATCAAAATTGACGAAGATGAGAAACGGGTATCAGTTTTCTTAAAGCCTGATCAGGTATCATTAGCCATTGGCCGGGGTGGTCAAAATATTAAACTCGCTAGTCGCTTAGTAGGTTATGAGATCGATGTGTTCCGCGAAACTCTTGGGCTGGACGCCGATGAAGACGTTGATCTGGATGAATTTGCGGATGAAGTAGAAAGCTGGGTGATTGATGAGTTCAAAAAGATTGGACTAGATACCGCCAAGAGTGTACTATCACTAACGAAAGAAGAGTTAGTAAGACGTACTGATTTAGAAGAAGAAACAGTGGAGGATATCCTTTCTATCCTACGCCAGGAATTTGAATAAAATTTTACAAAACGCGAAAAATAACTCATATTTGAGTATGGTAGAAGAAAAAACGATGAGGCTTAGCCAAGTTGCCCGAAAATTCAACGTGGGACGTAACACCATCGTGGAGTTTTTGAGCAAAAAAGGCTTTGATATAGATCGTAGTCCGAATGCAAAAATTCCGAAGGATCAGTACGATGTGCTAGCCAAGGAATTCGCCTCATCGGCTATGGATAAAGAAGAAGCGTCTGCGCTTACCATCGGTAGTCGGGAAGAAAATCAGATTATTGATGCTACTGGGAAACATACCCCGCCTGAGAAGCAAGACGAGGAAGAGCTGTTTATTAAGAAGTTAGAAGCTGAGAAAGCTTCTCGGGAAGAAAAGCAGGTTACGGAAAGTGCAGAATCCCAAGAAGCTCCATCACCCGCTAAGGAGAAAGCAGAAGAAACAGATAGTGTTGGTGCTCCTAAGCTACAGGGGTTGAATGTACTAGGTAAGATTGACCTGGATGAGGTAAGCAGCAAGAAGAAGCCGAAGCCTACTAAGCAGAAAAAAGAGGCTAAGGAAGCTCCTAAGGTTGAGGCTAAAAAGGAAGAAGCCAGCCCAGTAGCAAAAGTTGAAGAGGTAGCATCCGAAGAAGCAGCAGCACCTAAAGAAGAAGTAGCACCTCCGGAAGTTCAGCCTAAGGAAGAGACTCCCCAAGAGGAACCTAAACCAAAAGAAGAAGCTCCAGTTGCTGAAAATACTGAAGTAGCCGAAGCAAAGCAGGAGCCACCCGAGCAGGCGGACGAAAAAGAGAGTGAGAAAACGGCGAATAAAGAACCTGAAAAAGCAGAAACTAAAGAAGTTGAAGAGAAAAAAGAGCCACAGGTAATTAAGGCAAAGGCTGATAAATTACAGGGCTTAAATGTATTGGGCAAAATCGAATTGCCTTCTGAACCCAAAAAGAAAGATAAAGCAACTCCAGTAGCATCTTCGGATGAGCGTAAGAAGAAGCGTAAGCGTCGTCGCCGTATTAAAGACGACAGTAGGTCTAATACTCAACAAGGTGGACGACAGGACAATCGCCAAGGTGGACGACAGGACAATCGCCGAGGTGGTAGCAAGCGAGGTGGAGGCAAGAAGAAGGAGGAAATTTCCGATAAGGAGGTACAAGAGCAGATCAAAGAAACATTGGCTCGCCTGAGCGGTGGTAATAAAAAACGAGGAAAAGCTCGTCAAGATCGCCGTAGAGATGCCCGGAAAGAACGGGAGGAGCAAGCAATGCAGGAGGCACAGGAGCAACAAGCGCTAAAAGTGACCGAGTTTATCTCAGCTAACGATTTAGCATCGCTAATGAATGTGAGCGTAAACGAAGTGATCTCCACCTGTATGTCGCTTGGCATGTTCGTTTCCATTAACCAACGATTAGATGCTGAAACGATTACCGTCATTTCTGATGAATTTGGTTTTGAGGTAGAATTCGTTGATGCCAAAGAAGAAATTGCCGTTGAAATTGAAGAAGATAGTGAGGAGGACTTGGAAGATCGTGCACCGATCGTAACCATTATGGGGCACGTTGACCACGGTAAAACTTCCCTACTTGACTACATCCGTAGTTCTAAAGTAACCGAAGGCGAAGCTGGCGGAATTACTCAGCATATTGGAGCGTATGACGTAACGACCGAAAGTGGAAAACGCATTGCTTTCTTAGATACTCCGGGTCACGAAGCTTTTACTGCTATGCGCGCCAGGGGTGCCCAAGTAACTGACGTAGTAATTATTGTAGTAGCCGCCGACGATGCCGTAATGCCTCAAACCAAGGAGGCCATTAACCATGCTCAAGTAGCGGGCGTTCCTATCGTAATCGCTATCAATAAAATTGACCGTCCGAATGCTAACGCTGATAAAATTCGTGAAGAACTATCGGGAGTTAATATTCTGGTAGAGGAATGGGGTGGAAAATATCAGAGTCAGGAAATCTCGGCTAAAACCGGGCAGGGTGTAGATGAACTACTGGAGAAAGTATTGCTCGAGTCAGAGTTACTCGAGCTAAAGGCCAACCCAGACCGCCCAGCTGCCGGAACGGTGATTGAAGCTACGCTCGACCGAGGTCGTGGTTACGTGACCACTCTTCTGGTAGAATCAGGCACTATGAAGATAGGTGACGTGATCTTAGCTGGCTCGCAGTTTGGTAAAGTGAAAGCGATGTTTGATCACCGGGGCAAAAAGATGGAAGAAATTCCTCCGGCTACTCCAGTGCAAATGCTCGGTTTAGACGGAGCTCCACAAGCGGGTGACAAGTTTAACGTGATGGAAACTGATCGGGAAGCTCGAGAGATTGCCACTAAACGAGAGCAGATTCAGCGCGAACAGTCACTACGCACTAAAAAGCATATTACGCTGGACGAGATCGGGCGTCGCTTAGCGATTGGCTCATTCCGCGAACTGAATGTAATTGTGAAGGGTGACGTAGATGGTTCAGTAGAAGCCTTATCAGATTCGCTACTGAAACTTTCTACTGAAGAAGTTCAGGTGAATATTATTCATAAAGCAGTGGGTCAAATTTCTGAGTCGGATGTGCTGCTAGCCTCGGCTTCGGATGCAATTATCGTAGGTTTCCAAGTTCGACCTTCAAATAGTGCCCGAGGATTAGCCGAGAAAGAAGAAATAGAAATTCGTCTTTACTCTATCATTTACGATGCTATCAACGAAGTGCGAGATGCAATGGAAGGCATGCTCGCTCCTACTGTGGAAGAAGTTATTACCGGCAACATTGAAGTGCGGCAGATCTTCAAAATATCTCGAGTAGGAACGGTAGCCGGTTGCTACGTAACGGATGGTGTTGTGAAGCGTAATAATCAAATTCGCTTAGTGCGCGATGGTATTGTGGCTTATACCGGCGAGATCAATCAGTTGAAGCGAGAGAAAAATGATGTAAACGAAGTGCGCGCCGGCTTTGAATGTGGTATCAGCATTAAGAATTTCAACGATATCAAGGTGGGCGACGTAATCGAAGGCTTTGAAGAGAAAGAAGTGAAGCGTTCGCTATAAACGTTGTTCAATCTATTAAATAAGAAAAGCTCCTGTTGGGAGCTTTTTTAGTTTATGGAGATACTTTTCTACAGTATTATTACAGTAGCACTGCTTACACTATTCGGCTTATACCGACCGTGGTACGCTCTGTGGTGGTTGCCCGTAACTAATCGGAAAAAAGTATTACAGATTTATGGTTCGTCACTATTGCTGTTGATAATAGTATACAGCTTACTTTCTCTTTAAAACATTTACACGCCCTCAGCCTCTACCCCTTGCACTTCGGGAACCATTGTCTTCAACAGGTTTTCAATACCGGCCTTCAGCGTAATAGTGGAAGATGGACAACCACTACACGCGCCCTGCAATAGTACCTTAACCGTACCTTCTCGGAAAGAATGGAAGCTAATAGCTCCACCATCTTGTTCTACTGCCGGGCGAATGTACTCATCTAGAATACTTTTGATTTTGATAACAGTTTCATCGTCTTCATTAGTATCATCCTCAACCAATGCTTCAGGAGTCAGGATTGGCTTCCCAGCCTCCAAATATTGCTTAATATGCTGTTTGATTGGTTCTTGAATTTCAGCCCACTCTACCTGTTCGCTCTTGGTAACCGTTACAAAATTACTCATGTAAAATACGCGCGCTACATGCTCAATTGCGAAGAGTTCTTTTGCTAACGGAGCATGCTGGGCACTCTCAGCATCCGGAAAATCATAGCTTTCCCCTTCGGGTAGCAGCATAAGATTGGCGACAAACTTGAGGGAATTCGGATTTGGATTAGATTCTAAGTAGATATGCACATTGCGAGAACGTGTTTGCGTAGTATTCATAGTAAAATTTTTGTATGCAATAAAAACTTATTTAGGTAACGTAAAGATACGGGTTAAGTTCACTTAATAAACACCCACCTACCCTCTAATTTAGCAGTTAAAGGCAGTGAACTAAATTTTGCTACTTGTTGTATAATATGGTCAACTGACATAAGGCAGCACAATACAAATATCTGAATATAAGCCAATTACTTATTCTAATACCAAATTTTGGTCTGCGTGTGCGAAAGAAGAAACGTGTCAGGACAATTTGGTTTTTAATTTAATATCCTCACTTTTGTGATCCGTTTAGAGGTATCACATGCTGGGTTTCTAACTCAGTATACTACCTGACTTGATAGAATGCAAGATATCAACGCTCTTAAAGAATTACTACATTCACCTAAGAAGGTAGTCATTATTCCTCACCAGAATCCCGATGCTGATGCGCTAGGTTCGGCATTAGGGTTAGGACTGTACTTGAAGAAACAGCAACATCAAGTTCAGGTAATTTCCCCTACTGATTACCCTGAGTTCTTACATTGGATGAAGGGGCACGCTGATGTGCTTCTTTTTTGCGACAAAACCCAGCGTCCGAAGGCAGATCAATGTATAGCCAACGCTGACCTTATTATTTGCGTAGACTTCTGTTCGCTCAACCGCATTGATACAATGGAAGAGCCAATCCGGCAGGCGACGGCTACTAAAGTGCTGATTGACCACCACCACGGCAGAGAAGACTTTGCTAGTGTTGAGTTTTGGAACACAGAAGCGGCAGCAACCTGTGAGTTAGTTTACCAAATTATTGACGAATTAGGTGAGCGGAATAAAATTGATCCGGATATGGCTGAATGCCTGTACGCGGGAATTATGACCGACACTGGTTCATTCCGTCATCCTAATACTACTCAACATGTGCATCAGGTAGTAGCCGACCTCATCGGTTTAGGTGCCAATGCTTCCAAAGTAAGTAAGCTAGTTTACGATAATAATTCAGTAGATCGGTTGCGTTTTATCGGCTACTCTCTCAACCAGAAGTTGGTGGTGATGGACGAATATAAAACGGCTTATTTTGCAATCACTTCCGAGGATTTACGAAAGTTTAAGTCACGGCAGGGTGATACCGAAGGATTGGTAAACTATGCACTATCCATAAAAGGCATTACCATGGCGGCAATTATTATTGACCGCAACGATGTTGTAAAACTATCATTCCGTTCGGTGGGCGATTTTGCCGTTAATGATCTGGCTGCCGAGCATTTTGGGGGCGGGGGGCACAAAAATGCTGCCGGGGGTGTATCTAAGCTTTCATTAGAAGACACTCTCCAGAAATTTCTGAAACTGCTTCCACAGTATAAAGACCAATTATATCACAATCAATTACAGCAAAAAGCATTAAACATAACATGAGAATTTCATTAATTAATATCGCATACGCCTGTATAGTTCTATTACTGAGTTTTTCGGCTTGCAGCCAAACCGGAGAAGGTGGCTACGAAACCACTTCATCAGGCTTGAAAATTAAGTACTTATCCGAAGGGGAAGGCGCCGCAGCCGACAGTGGCGACTTTATATTGATGTATATGAAGTACTTGAAAGATGATTCGTTATTGTTTCCGCCTCAGGGAATGACTGACCCCATTCCGGTACAATTTGTTAGCGATACGGCTAGTCAAGTTTTTGAGGCCTTTGGTACGCTGAAAAAGGGCGATAGTACTCACTTTCAGGTTTCTGCTGAGGAACTGTTCGTAAAAACTTTTCAGGCTCAAATCCCTCCAGGTATTGAGGCTGAAGCACCAATTACTTTCCAGATTGGTGTGGAAGATGTAATGTCGCCAGAAGATTTTCAGGCCTACCAGATGGAGCAGATGCGAAAGCAACAAGAAGATATGCTAGCCCAGCAATCGGGGCAATTTAGCGCCGATAGTCTTACCATCAATGAGTATCTAGCTGAAAATAATATTGATGCCCAAACTACTGACTCTGGTTTACGCTACGTAATTACCGAGGAAGGGAGTGGAGTGCAACCTTCAGCAGGCGACTCTGTATTTGTACATTACAGTGGAAAACTGCTGGATGGAACTCAGTTTGATTCTTCTTACGACCGAGGTAGCCCATTTGGCTTTCCACTGGGACAGAGTGCGGTAATCCCGGGTTGGGATGAGGGAATTTCGCTACTCAACAAGGGAGCTAAAGCTACACTGTATATACCATCTCCCTTAGCGTATGGTCCACAAAGTACGGGCCCTATCGCTGCTAACTCTATTTTGATTTTTGATGTAGAATTGGTAGACGTAAAGCAATAGTCAGCATACACTAGCTGTTTTAGAAGTATGAAGAAACTACTAGGATGGTTCCTGATTGGAACAACGATAGGAATTTGGAGTTGCTCCGACGATTCGGAAGATGCAGGAGGTATTCGGGGTGAAGAATTGCTTCGAGAACAACAGCAGACCATAGAAGATTATCTGGCTGATAATAACATAAACGCTACCCGCGACGGTGATATTTTTTACGAAGTGCTCACCGAGAATGCTAGTGGTGATGCCCCGTCTCAAGGCAATATTGTTCGTATCTACTACCAGATTGCCTCACTGGATGGCACTGTAATAGACCAACGTTTGGCCTCAGATAGTGTGCCTCCGGTTACCTATGTCTTTGGCACAAACAATCTGATTTTGCCAGTACTGGATATTTCTATCGCTAACATGCGTACTGGTGAAGAATATGAATTCTACTTGCCTACTGCTGCATCATATCTAGGCTACTCAATGGGTACTACCATTACCGAAGACATAATTGTGCGAGCTCGGATTCAACTAGTAGATATTATTACTGCTGCTCAGCTACGCGCTGAAGAAGATGAGCAGATAAAAACCTATCTTGAAGAAAACGGCTTGACTGATGCTGATAGCCTTTCCCAAGGTGTTTATTACATTCGTACAGAGGAAGGGGTTGCCGATGGTGCC